>JBBQDJ010000160.1:0-8012 GCA_038319595.1 Verrucomicrobiales bacterium | reverse complement strand
GGGATCGCACATTCACCTTCGCAGGCAGCGTGAAATGGTTAGAGTCGGCAGGTCCGTGGGCTTGGGCGGCCGGGATTCTACTACTGGTCGGGGACTTGGTGTTGCCGGTGCCCGGGACCATCGTCATTTCCGCACTCGGTTTCCTTTACGGCACCTGGGTCGGTGGCTGCGTGGCCTCTGCCGGGCTGATCCTGGCGGGAATGTCGGGCTACGGGGCGGGCCGATTGTTCGGCGAGAAATTTGCCCGTCGCTGGCTGGGGGATGGAGATTTCGAGAAAGGGCGGAAGCTCTTTGAACGTCGTGGCGGATGGGTCGTCGCGATGTCGAGGGCGCTGCCGATCCTGCCTGAAGTCATTTCATGCACGGCAGGCCTGGTGCGGATGCCGTTCCGCGAGTTCTTGGTGGCACTGGTCTGTGGCAGTGTGCCGATGGGCTTCCTGTTCGCAGCGGTCGGTAGAGCCGGGCGCGAGGCTCCCGCGTGGGCGTTCGCTTTGAGTCTGTTGATCCCTGCGGTGTTGTGGATCGCGGCCAGCCGGATGAAACGTTGATATCAGGCCTTGAGTCGCTGCCGAGATGCCGCAGATTCGCCGCGTGAAAATCGAAGTCATCAACACCGGCACCGAGCTCCTGCTGGGAAACACGCTCAACACCCATGGCGCGTGGTTCGGACGTGAATTGTTCGGGCTTGGCCTGCGAATTTCCCGTCAAACGACCGTGCCGGACGGAGATGCCATCCGCGAGTCGCTCGAAGAATCGATCGCCCGGGCGGACGCGGTGATCGTAACCGGCGGACTCGGACCGACCAGCGATGACCTGACGCGTGAAATCACCGCCGAGGTGCTTGGGCTGGAGTTGATCACGGATGAAGCCGCGTTGCGGTCGTTAGAAGATTTTTTCGCCCTCCGTGGTCGCACCATGGTGGCGGCGAATTTAAAACAGGCACTTTGTCCGGTGGGTGCCGACATTCTCCCGAATCCGAACGGCACGGCTCCGGGCATCTATGTTCCGCCGCGGCTCAACGGCCGTTCGAACTGTGCGGTTTTCCTCTTGCCCGGACCACCGCGCGAACTCTATCCGATGTATCATGCCGATGTCGCGCCAAGGTTGCGCGCGCTGGCCGGCATCGATGACATCCATGAAGCGCTGGTCCTTAAGTTCACCGGCGTGGGTGAAAGCGATTTCCATCAGGGAATCGATGAACGACTCGCAGCGGTGCCTGGGTTGGAATACGGTTACTGTGCTCACATCGGCGAAGTCGATCTGCGGCTGATCGGCAGCACCGCCGCGATGGAACAGGGTCGCTCGATCGCTCTCGAATCCTTTGCTCCATTCCTCATCAGTGACGACGGCTCATCCATGGAGAAAACCGTCGTCCGCCTGCTCAAGGAAAAGGGGATGACGCTGGCCACGGCCGAGAGTTGCACGGGTGGTCTCATTTCTAACCGCATCACCAATGTGGCGGGATCCAGCGAGGTATTCACCCACGGCTTTGTTACCTATGCGAATGAAGCGAAAACAGGGATGCTCGGCGTGCCTGTTGAGGAAATCGCGCTGTATGGTGCTGTTAGCGAGGTGGTTGCCCGCCGCATGGCGGAAGGCGCGCTGCAGGCGAGCGGTGCCGGGATCGCCGTGTCGGTGACAGGCATCGCCGGTCCCAGTGGCGGCTCGGAAGAGAAACCCGTCGGCACCGCATGGATCGCCTTGGCGACGCGCGGAGGCGCGACGGAAGCCTTCCAAATCTATCATCCGCGCAACCGCAAGGACTTCAAGCTAGCGGTGAGCCAATCCGCGCTGGAGGCGGTGAGAAGGAAACTCAAGTCAATCTAACAAAGCTATTCCTTTTCCGGTGCTTTGTCAGGCAGCTTGCCGAACAACTCCATGAGGTAGCCAGCGGAAAGCACCTCGGGGGTGATGACCGGGGGAGTGCCAGGAGCTATCAACACGTTCACCGGAATCGCCGAGCGGCCGAGCTCCCGGAGCTTTTCCTCGATCTTCTCGTCCGGGCTGGTCTTGTCACCTTTGAGCGCGACGATGCCTTTGCGTGCCATGAGGGCGATGACCTCCTTGGTGTAGGCGAGCTTTTTGTTGACCTGGCAGGTCGCACACCATTGGGCGGTGAAATCGATATAGACCGGCGTATCAGCTTCTAGCAATTCATCCACGCGTTCCTGCGACCAATGTTCCCACACGAGGGTGGACTTTTCCGGAGGCTTGGCGAGCAGGAACCCTCCCACCGCGAACAAGACGGTTAGAATCATCGCGGTCCAGCGGGTGGCGCGGGGGCGGTGTGGCAGATTCCACCGGCCGTAAATCCACACCGCGATGGCAATGGCACTGAGTCCGAAGATCGGCCCCAATAAATTTTCCAAGCCGATCTGTCCGGCGTAAACCCACAGGAGATAGCCGGCGGTGGCAAATAATAGGAACGACATCGCTTGCTTGAAACTCTCCATCCACGCACCCGGCCGGGGCAGGAAATCGATCAGCTTCGGGAAAATTGATAGAACCAGATAGGGAATCGATAGTCCGATCGCCATGGCCGCGAACGCCGTGAAAAACTGGAAGGCTGGCAGGGCGATGGCTGCGCCGATGGCCGCACCGAGAAAGGGTCCCGAACACGGCGTCGCGACGACGGTAGCGAGAATCCCCGAGAAGAAGGTGCCGCTGAGTCCTTGTTTGGCCTGCAGGGAACCACCGACGGAAGTCGCCGAAGTCCCGAGCTCGAAGACGCCGAACATGTTGAGAGCGAGCACGAACATGAGCAGCATCAAAGTCAGGACCACCCACGGGTCCTGGAGCTGGTATCCCCAACCCTTTGCTTGGGAGCTGGCGCGCGCGACGAACAGGATGCCACTGAGCACCGCGAACGAAGCAAGCACGCCCAGGGTGAACATGACGCCATGCAGCGCGATTTTTTTCCGGTCCGAACCAGCCTGCTGGACGAAGCCCATGATCTTCAGGCCGATGACCGGAAAGACGCAGGGCATCAGGTTGAGGATCAATCCCCCTAACAACATCCCGCCGAGGATGGGCAGAAAATTCGCGAATGACAGCGTCTTTGCGGGCGGATTCCCGATTTCGGCGTCTGGAATCACCACCGACACAGGGGCGACAAGGATGCCTGATAGTGATTTCCCCTGAGGCACCGCCGTCTCGAAGGCATCCTTGGTGATGCGTTTCAAAGTTACCTTCCAAGCGTCTCCGTCCTGCTCGATTTTTCCGCCGACGCTTGCCGCTTGGACGAAGCGTTGGTCCGGGATGAAATCGGTGGGCTTGCCCGTGATGGCGCTTGAGGGTTCTACCCGGAGTTGGATGTCACCGCCAGCGGACTGGGCGGCAATTTTCAGCGAGACCACCCCGACGGCTTGTTTCGCGCGGGCCTTTGCGAATAAATCGATTTGCGCCGCATCCTTCACTGCGGTGGTGGTGACCGGAAGTTCTAAGGTAAAGCTTTTGTCCTCATTGATGCAGCTGTCCTTGCAGATCTGCCAAGTGAAATCGCCAGTGAGCGACACGCTCTTGCCGATTTCCAGCGAAGCCGGTGCGGTGATGTCCATCAGAAACACCGGCTCACCCTGATAGACGTAGCTGATGCCATATTCCCCATCCTTCACCTCGGGAACCGGCCACTGGATGGGGCCCGCAGTGAAGCCCTTGGGAAGCGTCCATTTGACCTCAGGAGACAGTTCCACTCCGCCGGAATTCTTGTAGTAGCTGTGCCAGTCCTCGGGATGTTTCAGGTGCAAGGCCACCGAAAAGGTGCCGCCCGGTGCGATGGAAGTGACTTCGGAAACCAGGCTCGATTCCGAAGCGGTCTTGCCGGTGGGTAGTTCGAACTGCGCTTTCGCAGCGGGTAAGGTTCCCAACAGAATCAGAAAGGAGAGCAACAGTCGGTTCATGGTCGTCGTAGAATTCACCTTTGGTAGAGGTTTGCAGTCGAAGTTTCATCCCAAAAAAAGCGGGATGCCCTAAAATTGGACATCCCGTGGGATCATGAAAGAGGTATCGAGTAACAAACTGCCTGCTTTTTAGCGACCATATTGTTCCTGATCTCTTGCATTGCCGTAAAGACCGCCGGCGGTGCCACCTGCGGCGGCACCGATGAGCGCACCTTGGCCGGTGCGGCCGGATTGGTGGCCGATGATGGCTCCGGCACCTGCGCCAAGCAGAGCGCCGGTTGCAACACCGCGCTGGGTGTTAGGACCGGCGGGAGCGGCGCAGTTGGTAAGGGCGACTGCCGCAAGGGCACCGATCAGAGAAAAACGAATGGTTTTCATAAATTGTTAAGGTTGGTGAAGTATTGGCCGATGCGCCCGAGGGATTCAAGCGTTTTTTCGTGGGACAATAGAAGGAATGCTCGCGCGGGGTTGCCGAGGTTCAACTGATTTTTCCCGAGTTGGCGCTTCATCGGCGGGTCGCTTCCTGATTGCCTGTCGGCGTGACGCTCGAATTATCCACTCCCGCGCTCCTGTTTCCGGCGATCAGTCTGTTGTTCCTCGCCTACACGAACCGGTTTCTGCATTTGTCCGCACTGATCCGCAGTCTCCACGGCGAGTGGCTTGAAAAGGGAAATGTGGTTTTGCGGGCCCAGATCGACAACATTCGTCGGCGCTTGATTCTGATCCGGGCGATGCAGTTACTGGGAGCGGTGAGTTTGCTCTTGTGCGTGATTTCGATGCTTGCGGTGATCGCGAAACTCCAGAGCCCCGCGATGATGGCGTTCCTGAGCGGTTTGTCGCTAATGGCACTGTCTCTTGGATGTTTAATCTTTGAAATCTGGATTTCCGGCGGAGCCTTGAATGTTTTGCTGAACGCCGTGGAAAATCCGCCGGAGAATCTGGACAAGCGTTGAATCCTGTTGGGGGCCGAAACAGAACCGGATTCCCGATTTCTCGAGCGGCCATCGAATGCCGAGAAGCGGTTAGATGTGGAGCCTCAAGCATCGCCCGCAGGATGCGGCGCCGCTGGCGGTGACCATCTTGCACAAGCAGGTTAACGATTGGGGCACGGTTCGGGATTGACGGGATATTTCCAACACGCCTCACGGGTTACACCTTTGCGCATGGTGTTGATCGAACAGCTGTTCGTTTCCTTGGCGGTGAAATCGAGTTGATATCAGGCTGCGAGGACTCTGCGATCTATCAGGGAGCTTTCGATTCTCCCATCGCTTCGAGCAAAAGCTCGGCGGCTTTCTTTGCGGAGGCGGGGTTCTGACCGGTGACTAGGCGACCGTCGCGGATCGCGTTTACGGTGAAATCCTTCGCGGTGATCACTTTCGCCCCGGCCTTCTCAAAGGCTGTCTGGAGAAGAAAGGGGACGGTCTTGGTCAAGTTCACCGCTTCTTCTTCGGAGTTCGTAAAAACGGCGGTTTTCTTGCCGGCGATGAGGTGGGAGCTGTCCGAGAGTTTGACATGCACGAGTGCGGCTGGGCCATGGCAGACCGCGCCGACAGCCCCGCCGCTTTCGTAGATCTTGGCGGTGACTTTCTGTAGGGTTTCGGAATTGGGGAAGTCCCAGACGCTGCCGTGGCCGCCTGCGAAGAAAATCGCGGCATAGTCGCCGGGGTTGATTTCGGAAATGGCGACGGTTTTTTCAATGCCCGGCTTGTCCTTGTCGGCATTGCCAAATTTTTTCCAGAAGGTGGCGTTGGCCTTGTCATCGAGTTCCAGGCTCTTCGGATCGAGAGGGGCGAAGCCGCCTTTCGGACTGGCGAGGGTGACGGGATGGTCGCTTTTCGTGAAGACCTCGTAAGGATGGGCGGCCTCGGAAAGGAAGAAACCGGTCAGCTTACCCGTGTTGCCGAGCTCGGAGTGATTGGTGAGAACGAGGAGGATGGGAGCCTTCTCAGCGGCAAAGGCGGATGTTCCGAGAGCCAAGGATAACATGAGTGCTTTCATCAACGTTTTCTAACCCGGATATCAAAAATCGCAAGATGAGCCTTGGCCGTGACTGATTACCAAGAAGATCGCAAGCCGTAGGCGGATCTGAGAGGATGTTCGCATCATGAAAATCCGGTTTCACATTGGATGTCACATTTTCACCTGACCGGGATGTCATCATCGAGCGCAAGGATGTGGTGGACCAACAGGTGTCAAAACGGATCGCTTGTGCGGCGAGCGTGTTCGTCGGCCCAGTCGTAGATCATGCGGCGGGACGCGGCGTCGTTTCTGGTTAGGGTTTCTAACATCCAGCGGTGGCGTTCCAGCTCCTCGCGGAGTTCGCGTTTGATGGTAACCGGGCTGGCAAGGGTGCCATAGTAGGGATCCCTGAAGCGGTGGAGCGGGCCGTATTGTGGCTCATTCGGGAGATGGTGCGTCTGCCGCTTGAGATCGGCAATCTGTTCCTTGAGGACCATGCAGTAAACTTGGAGTTTCTGGTCGCCAGCAGTGGCAAGGTTGGTGGCTTCCTCTCCCAGCCATTCCATTTCGAGTTGAAGCATTTCCCGCAGGTCGGTTGCGGCGTAGGCGGTGTTGAGGCGCTGCATCCAGACCTTTTTGTGCTCCTTGAGCAGCGGGTCTGGCTCGAGATCCGGGTGGAAGGCTTTGGCAAGTTGTTTGAAGAGGGATTTGAGATCGCGATTTTTAGCCTCCTCCAGTTCGAGGCGTTTCCGCTCCTTTTCGGCTTGGGCCTTGGTCGGCTTGCGCGTCCGGCTGGCGGATGATGGCGTATCTTCAAAAAGCGCGGCGGCCGCGCCCAGGCGCTCGCGCACCGTGCGCTCGAATTCCTCGGGATCGCCGCTCGGGTCGAGATCACCGAGATCCAACTCGACGCCCGCGGCACGCGCGGATTGCTCGATCATCTCGCGCAGGAAATCGAATTCCTCCTCCTCGCCCTCCTTCATCCGCTGCTCGTCCTCGCAGGGGCCGAGCTCTTCGATGACGGCCTCCAGCACTCCGATTTCCTCCTCACTGAGGCCCACGGGATCGGCCACCAATTCCGCCGCCTTTCCGCTCAGCAGATCGCCGAACCAGCGGCGGCGTTTGGCAGTGAGTTTGAGGGTTTGCAGGGCCTTGTATCCGCTGATCACGATATCCCGGTTTGCGCGTTTGAGGTCCTCGATCAGCGGCATCAGTTCGCGGATGGAAATGTCGAGCGCCTCGTCCAGTCGCGCCTGCTCACGTCCATGGCGGACCTTGGTGGTTTCAAGGGCTTTCATGAGGCGGTTGAACTCCAACTGTGTGCGGCTGAGAGGGGCATTATTCCCGGGACGGATCACCAGCCCTTCCTCGTGCGATGCCGAGCGGTGGCGGACATGTCGTTTCATCAAGGGGATTTTCCCGACAGGTCGCCGGAAGTCAATCGGATGCGTTGGCGGGAGGAATCTTCTGTTTGACTCGCCTTTCATCCGCGTTGTGTCCCTTTTGGAGTTGCCGCGAAATGTGGATTCCCATAGCTTCATGGCATCGCCGCTTGTGAATTCAGCGGGCGGACGAGGATTCAAAAAGGCATCTCCGTCGAGGGAACCGCTGGAACCGGATGACACGCAACGACACCCATATTCCTTTTCTGGACCATGTCCGCGGCATTGCCGTTCTCATGGTTTTTCTGCTCCACTGCCTCGGAATTGGTTATGGTTACGATCATCTCAATTGGGCTGGCTGGATTTACGACTTCAACGCCGACCCGACGTTTCTCGCACTCCTTCCGCTTTCTTGGGGCTGGGCGGGTGTCGCCGTTTTTTTCGCTGTTAGCGGATTCTGCATCCACTTGAGCTACGAGCGCTCCAGTAACAAGAGCAACGAGGTGTTCTTCCTGCGCCGATTTTTCAGAATCTATCCGCCCTACCTCGTTGCGCTGTTGATTTTCAGCTTACTCCCGCCATGGCATTACATCCCCTTCAATACGAAGGAGAGTCTCGTCATGTTCGGAAGTCATCTCTTCCTGGTCCACAACTTCGACGAGAAATTGTTCTATGGGATTTGTTCGACATTCTGGAGTGTCGCCGTCGAGTTTCAGCTCTATCTGATTTATCCGGTCCTGGTGTGGCTGGTGAGAAAACTCACGTGGTCGAA
>JBBQDJ010000159.1:0-8020 GCA_038319595.1 Verrucomicrobiales bacterium | reverse complement strand
GATGATCCGGAGGCAAGGCAGAAATTCATGCTCCATGCAGAGGTAAACTTGTGCAGCCTGTTCCGCCGTGGAGAAGCAAAAATCGTCGCCACCACCACCATGCCTTGCACCGCTTGCATGCAGACGCTTTGTGCGTATGGCATCAAGGAAATCTACTTCCGCGAGATTTATCAGGTTTCCGACGCCCCGGAAATCGCCGCGCTTTACCACGTGAAGCTGGAGTGCGTCCCGGAGTTTCCGCTCACCGCTCTGTAGCGGCGATCACCGGTCGCCGCGCCCTTCGTGGATTGGTGTTTAGCTCCTCCTCGAAATCCCGCTGCCACGCCGGGCCGGGAAACCATGACGCCCACCGCGTTTGGCTGGAGGCCCAGAATGTCTAGAATATCATTCGAAATCCTCAATTTTGACTCGGTTAAGAATGTTGATAATCAATGCAATACGACTTCCAGCTAAACGCCTAGGCATTACGGGATCGCGTAAAACACATTCCTTGACGCTGGCTGTCATCGGGACTTAGTTCAGGGGCTATGAAAAATTCTACCCTTGCATTGATAATTATTGGCGCGTCTTTCGGGGCAAGCGCGTTCGCGGTGGCCGCTGACGCGGCTCCCAAACCACCGAAGCCACCCAAACAGCATCACCTCACGTTCGCCCAAGCGGATGTGGACGCCAGCGGCAGCTTGACGATCTTCGAGTTCGCCACCACCCAAGGTCCGGGCACTCCGCTTGTGGAAATCCGCAGACGCTTCCTGCCCATTGATGTCGCCGGTGCCTTCGCGGAGGTGATCGACCCCGTCACCGGTTTGCCCGCCGTGGATCCGGTGACAGGTGATCCGATTCTGGGAGATCCAATCCCGAATGGCTTGGTTTCCGCAGACGAATGGAATGCTTGGAAGGCTCTTGAAGAGAAGCCGAAATCCGACCTCAGCCGCTTCGAGTTGGCCGATTTCGATGGCGACGGCATGCTGTCACCCGTGGAATTCGGCTACCTAGTTTCGCCCAAAGCGAAATCTGGCAAAACCATGCGCAAATTCGACAAACTCGATGAAGACGACGATGGCTTCATCAGTCCGCTTGAGTTCAAGAAGCCCGTGGACGACGACGACCTCTGATCCACCTGCTGATTTTAAATCTCAACCAACTCACCGGGTGGCCCTAATGCGGGCCACCCGTTTTCGTTTGTATAGTTAGGGTTTGATCTTAACTCCACCACTCGCCGCGCTCTGATAGATCGCCTCGATCAGCGCCACGGACTTCCTCGCCTCTTGCGCTGAGGTGCTTGGCTCGCGACCTTCGTGGATCGCCCGGACGACCTCCTCAAAGTTCCGCTGGTGCTGGTGGAACTGGATCGCCTTCGGATCGTTCGCGCCGAGCGCTGCCTGCGTGCCGCGCATCAAGGTCGCGGCCACCACTGCATCGACCGGAGATTCGTTTTTGAAATCCCAGACCTCGAACGATTCATCTGCTAGAAAAACCGAACCTTCCGTGCCGCAGATCTGGACCCGCGCCGGATGACCGTTCTTTGACCACGAGCAGGTGGAACCTTCGATTACCCCACGAGCCCCGCTTTCAAATTCCAAGATCGCCACCGCCATGTCCTCCACTTCGATCCGTTCATGCGCGAGGCAAGCCGTGTTTGCCTGCACCGATTTCACCGGTCCGGCGAGGTGGAGCAGCGCATCGATGGTGTGGATGCCTTGGTTCATCAACGCGCCGCCGCCGTCCAGCGCCTTCGTGCCGCGCCACGCGGCGGAGTCGTAGTAGGCCTGGTCGCGAAACCATTTCACATAACAGGATGCCGACGTGATTTTTCCGAAGCGGTTGGCGTCACACGCCGCCTTGAAGGCGTCCATCGCTGGGTTGAACCGCCGGTTGAGGATCGCTGCCAAGGTCTTACCGCTCGCGGCGGCTGCGGCGATGAGGTGGTCGATGCGCTGCGTCGTGATCTCCAACGGTTTCTCGCAGATCACATGCTTGCCCGCAGCCAGCGCGGCGAGCACCGGCTCAAAATGCGCTCCCGATGGCGTGGCGACCGTCACCAGGTCGAGTTCTGGATCCGCTAGAAACTCCGCCAAATCCGGATGACATTTCACGCCATAATCCGCCGCGCTCTCCGCCCGGCGACTGTGCACCGAGTGCAGTGTCCCGCCTTCCATCGCCCGGATGGCCTCCGCATGGAAGCGCCCGATCGTCCCCGTCCCGATGATGCCGATGTTCATGGCCCCGAGGGTGGCGGGATTGATTTTCCCCGTGAAGGGAAAAATCCGGTGGGGCGAAAAGACTGCAAATCCGGCCGGAGGACGCTCCTTGACCGTCAGGCTTCGGTCGTCAAAGTAGTCGCGATGCGCCGCACGGGAACCGTCCACACAAGCTATCAATCGCTGGAAATCTGGAAATCGGATCTTGCGACGGAGTTCCGCGTGGCGGGTGCGCTGCATGCGACCTATCACCGGAAACGCTTTCTAACAGGATTGGCCTGGGATTTGATCGCGGCTTCGGCCTTGCTCCGTAAAGAGGGTCCCCCGCGTTCCATCCTGATGCTGGGGTTGGCCGGCGGGACGGCTTACCGGGTGCTGCGCCACCTGCTGCCGGACTGCAAGCTGACTGCCATCGACATCGACACGGAGATCGTCGAGTTGGCGTGCGAACACATGGCCTTGGAGGAGCTGGGAATCGAAGTCATCCTAGGTGATGCCTACGCGTGGCTGGAGAAAAACAAGCGGACCTTCGATGTCGTTTTCGATGACATCTATCTGGCAGGAAAAACCGACGTGTTCCGGCCCCGGGCGTGGAACCCGGATTTGATGCTTCACCTCCGGCGGGCAGTGGCACCGGGCGGCTTGCTGGCGGTCAACCTAGTCACCGGCCCCGGCCACCGGATCATGCAGTCGCAAACGCGGCGCATCCTCTGCGGAGAGTTTCCCCAAGTCCGTAGCCTGCGCACCGCGGAAGGCATGAACGAGGTGCTGGTGGCGGGCGAATCAGTGGCCACCGGTCGCCAGTTAGAACCCTACTGCGACCGTTTCGCCGATTGGCGGGACCGCATGTATTGGAACCGCATCGAGACCCGCCGGATTTCATGAAGGATCCCGCCATGCCTGACGTGATCCACCAGCTCTATCAGTCGCAAATCTATCCGGCGATGAGCCATCCCTTGTCGGACCCGGCGGTGAGCGCGGTGGTCGCACGGATGGCGGGTCTGGACACGCTGGCACCACGATGTGCGCGGATTCTGGAGATCGGTTGCTGCTCGGGTCACAACCTGATCCCGCTGGCGATGCGTTGGCCCGGGGCGCGGTTCACCGGCATCGACCTGGCGGAGTCCTCGGTGATGGAAGCGCGTGAGAGAGCCAGGTCGGCGGGTGTTGAAAATATCGAGTTCCTCGCGGCGGATCTGATGGAGTTCGAGCCTCAGAATGGACCCTTCGATTTCATCATCGCCCATGGATTTTTCTCGTGGGTGCCGGACGAGGTAAAACTCGGGTTGTTGGAGTTTTTGAAGCGAAACCTCAATCCCTCAGGCATTGCGACGGTTAGTTTCAATCTTGAATCCGGATGGAAGCCGCGCCTGCCGGTGATCACGAAAGTCCGGGCCATCCAACAGGCCGGTGCGGTGGATGAAATGGCCGCGCTCGCCATCCTGAAATCCGTCATTGCAACAGACGATCCGGAGATCGCGATCATCGATGATATGATGGCGAAGGGCCCGGCGATTCTTGCGTTCGATGATTTCGGCCCGGTCAACGATCCGTGGTCGTTGGGAAATTTCGTGCGCGCAGCCAGTGATGCCGGATTGCGATGGCTCGGCGAATCGGATCCCGCGGAAAATCTTCCTGCCGCTTTGAGTGATGATGAGCTCGCGGAGCTCAAAGGCAGGGGACTCGGGGCGCTTGAATTTCAGGGTGCCGTCGATGAAATCCTGAACCGGACCTTCCGTTCTGGCGTGCTATGTCGTGACGATGCGCCCATGGAAGAAGGGATCGCCGTGGAGAGCGTTTTGGGTTTTTCGTTCCGGGCGGGCGCTGAACCCAATGACACCGCCGCGAACGAGATCCACCGGGCCATCCGGTCCTTCGCCCCAGCGTGTGTCGCCGTCGGTGAGGTGTTGGCCCTGCTAACAGAGAGGGATGAGAAATCACAAACTCACCATTTGCTAGAAGGAATCCAGCGGGGCTGGATCAAGCCACGAATCGAACCGCTGGAGTATCCTGCCGAACCACCGGAGTTTCCAAGACTCGATGCGTTCCGCCTGCGTTGCGCGCGGGAAGGCCTACCGGTGGTCGATGCGTGGCACCAGCCTTGCTCTTTTCCTGCCAGTCACTATCGGATACTCGTGGCGATGGATGGTCACCTTAGCCTTGGCGAGCTTGAGGCGTTTTCCCGGAGCCGCTGTCCGGAATTGGTATTCGCGCCATGGATCCGCCATCTCGCGGAGCGGGGATTTTTCAGCTGAGAGACTCGGCCAAAGATAAATCCGCCATGGAGACGGTCCAAGGGGGGATCACTTGATGCCGAGGACCTTGGGAACGCTCGCGTTGCCATAGCGATCCAGGGCGGTGACGGCGACCGCATCTGCACGGGGAATGGTCATGCCTTTGGCGCTTGCGGGAGCGATCTGGACGGTCCTCCAAGTGCCGCCGGTCTTCGCTTGGATGGCGATTTTTGCGGTGTTTCCATCGGGTTCCCAATGGACGTAAGTTCCGCCGCTTTGGACAGTCGCACTGACGCCGGGGGCGGCGGGGGATTTGCTGCTGACCCAAGTCATCGGCGGGATGGCGGCGGGTTGGGTGTAGGTGTTGGCGAGTTTGGTGGAAATACCACCTTGGTTTTTGACGAGGCTTTTCGCGCTCCAGTGGATGTGGCCGTTCCAGTTCTTTCCAATCTTGCGGCTGAGGTCGATCTGGTTGGTGATCTCAGAAGCGCCGCGGCCATCCTTGGAGCCGATGCGCTCGGTGGCGATGCCGGGCCAGACGGGACGCGAGCCCTGCTGACGCCACCAGGCGAGCAGGGCCGAGAAGCTTTGTTTCGCGGGCGAGTCCCGCCAGTAAAGTTGCGGCGCGAGGTAATCGACCCAGCCTTTTTGCAACCATTTGCGCGAGTCGCCGGCGAGTTGCTCGTAACTATCAAGTCCCGCTTCGATACCTGCGGGAACGCCTGGCCGCCAGATGCCGAACGGGCTGATGCCGACACGGACCCACGGCTTCTGGCGCTTCACGGCGGAATAGAGGTTGCTGACAAATCCATCGACATAAGCGCGACGCTCGCCCGGGCTTTTACCATCAGGAAAGCGCAGGCTGCCGGAGGGATACGGATAGAAATAATCGTCGAGATGGACACCGTCGATGTCGTAGCGTTTTACGACATCTAGGATGACACCGAGCGCGCGGGAGCGGGTGGCCTCACTGGCGGGATCGCACCAGGTCATGGTACCGAACTTTTTCGTGATCTGTGGCATTGAGCGCGTGACATGGTTTCCGGCCACGGGTGCGGAATTGTTAGCGAGCGCGCGGAAGGGATTGAACCAAGCATGGACCTCGATACCGCGGGCGTGCGCTTGTTGGATGCAGTAGGCGAGGGGATCGTAGCCCGGTGAGCGGCCCATCGTGCCGGTGAGGCTGGCGGTCCATGGTTCGATGGATGAGGAGTAGGCGGCGTCGCACTGTGGGCGGACTTGGAAAATGACCGCGTTCATTTTGAGCGAGGAGACCTTGTCGAGGATGGTCTTCAATTCGGCCTGCTGGGCACCCGCGCTGAGACCGGACGAACTCGGCCAGTCGATGTTGTAAATCGTAGCAATCCACGCCGCGCGGAACTCCCGGGCGAGCGCAGGCGGGGGATCGTTCACCGGCACGTAGGATTGCGCGGAGGCGGCGGAAAAACCGAGAGTGAAGAGGAGGGCGAAGCAGCGAATCATCGTCCGTAGGATGCAGGGCTTTGCCGGGGACGGCAAGCCACGATAGGGGGCATTGACGTCCCAGCCCCTTAGGGTTTGCCTTGTGTGGCGACGGTTCCGGAGCGGCCGTCGATTTCGGCCATGACGAGCGGTTGGACCGGCACCGCGTTACGGTGGGCGAGAATTTCCCGAGCGAGATCATCCATGCGAACGAAACGCACGCCATTTTCCGTGAAGGTAGCGAGCAGTTCCCGAAACAACGGGCGCTTCATCATGCCTTCGATCTCCGCATGGATCGTCAGGATGTTAGGGCGGTCCGCGTTCAGGAGGCTGATGTAGTGATCAACGATTTTTTCATCCGGAAACTCCGGCCTGCCAAGCAACTCGTCGAAGGTCGGCAGGGTGCTCGGGATCTCCAAGGTCTTGTAGACTCGCCCGCCGATCTCAGGAAAAAACGCCGATTCGCCGCGGGTGTCGCTGGCGTATAACAGATTTGCCTCGTCGTAAACCTGGCGGCTGGCGGCGGTCGCTTGCCAACCGGGCGCGCCGGCGGTTAGGGCGTCGGCACCGAAGATCCGCCGGTATTCATCGAGCGCATGGCCGAACTCAGCGCGGGTTTCGTCGAGCGTCATTTTGAACAAGTAATCCTGCCACTTGAAATGGTCGTGGCAATGGATGCCGGTCTCGAAACCTGCATCCCTGACCCGGCGCATCACGTCTGCATGACGTCGGCCGATGTGAGGAGCGGGCAGAAGGGTGCCGTTGAGCAAAGTGCGGATCCCATACATCTGGACGACACTGGTGCGGCTGACCTTTTGGAAAAAGCCGGGCCGGAAAACCCGGCGGATGGCCTTGCCGGTATTGTCGGGGCCCAGTGAGAAAAGGAAGCTTGCGGGTGCGGAAAATTCCTCCAGCAACGCTTGCAGCGCGGGCACGCCTTCTCGCGTCCCACGATCGGTATCCACATCGACTTTCAGCGCGACGATCATGATTCGCCGCCGAGATCGTATTCCGTCTGTTTGAGGTGATAGTCGAGCGTGTAACGGATGGCAGTCTTGAGGTCCACCTTGGGTTCCCAGCCGAGGGCTTCCTTCGCGGCACCGATCGACGGCACGCGAGTGTGGATGTCCTGATAGTATTTGCCGAAATATTCCATCGAGGAAACGGTGACCACCTGTGCGGTTTCCGCATGGTCCACGTATTCGGGATATTCCTTGAACGCTTCGATGATGATCTTCGCGAGATCAGCCACTGAGACGTTGTTCGCCGGGTTGCCGATGTTGAAAATTTTCTGCGATGCCGCGCCGTCCTTGTTTTCGATGATGCGCAGCAGGCAGTCCACGCCGTCCTCAATGAAAGTGAACGAACGGCTTTGCGAGCCGCCATCGACGAGTTGGATCGGCTTGCGGAAGATGACGTTGCTGATGAACTGCGTGAAAAGCCGCGAGCTGCCTTCCTTTGGCTCTAACACGTTATCGAGCTTTGGCCCGATCCAGTTGAACGGGCGGAACAGGGTGTAGTCGAGACCATCGCGAACTCCATAGGCGTAGATCACGCGGTCGAGAAGTTGCTTGGAAGCGGCGTAGATCCAGCGCTGTTTGTCGATCGGGCCATAGACCAGCGGACTGGTGGCTTCATCCAGAACCTCATCCGGCGACATGCCGTAAACTTCGGAGGTCGATGGAAACACGAGCCGCTTTTTGTATTTCACGCATTGGCGGGCGATTTCTAGATTGGCCTCAAAATCCAACTCGAAGACATCTAATGGCCGTTTCACATATTGGGTCGGATTTGCAATGGCAACCAATGGGATCACGACGTCGCATTTTTTGATGTGATACTCGATCCACTCGCGGTTGATCGTGATGTCGCCCTCCACGAAAGTGAAGCGCTCGTGATCCAGCAGGTGCTTCAATTTATGGTCTCCCACGTCCATGCCATAGACTTCCCAGTCCTTGCTACTGAGGATGGTGTCGGTTAGGCTGCTGCCGATGAAGCCGTTGGCTCCGAGGATGAGAACTTTGAGTGGTGCTTGTGACATGGAGTTGTGTGTTAGAATTTGGTGCCGATGGCGGGTGCCGGGGCAGGATTTCCGCGCCATTCGGTGCGGGTGAGATGGAGTGCTCC
>JBBQDJ010000158.1:0-8033 GCA_038319595.1 Verrucomicrobiales bacterium | reverse complement strand
TGCGTGGCCCGGAACTTTCTTGAAGTTCCGCGAAGTCACGTTAGAAACGGCGTGGGATCTCCGCCGACGGATGGAACGGGATTTCAAGTGGATGCGGACCGGATTAGATCTGTTAAAATGAACCTGATGCGAGAAATGGATTTGAACGCGGACCTGGGTGAAGGCGGGGGTGAAGATGAGGCGCTGCTCGGCCTCGTCAGTTCCGCCAACATCGCGTGCGGCGGACACGCCGGTGACGAGGAAACCATGCGCCGCACCATCGATCTCGCGCTGGCCTCCGACGTGGCGATCGGCGCGCATCCCGGCTACGAGGACCGCGAGCATTTCGGGCGGCGGGCGATGGCGTTTCCCCTCGATCGGGTGACGGATTTGGTGGCGCGGCAGGTGGAAAAACTGGCGACTCTAGCCGAAGAGGCCGGAACATCGCTCCATCATGTGAAACCGCACGGCGCCCTCTACAACCAAGCAGACCGTGACCTCATCTTCGCCACCGCCCTGGTGGCCGGAATCACGAAAATCTCCGACCAGGTGATGCTCTACGCATTGCCTAACAGCCGTCTCGCTGAAGCCGGGCAAGCCGCGGGCCTAACGATTTGTCTGGAGGGATTTGCAGACCGCCGCTACGTGGCAAACGGCTCGCTGATGCCAAGGAATGAACCCGGCGCGGTGATCACCGACGTCGATGAAGCGGTCGCCCGCGCGATGGAGCTGGCGAATTCCGGCACCGTCGAAACCCTCTGTGTCCACGGCGACGGCCCGACGGCGGTGGCGATCCTGCGAAAACTGAGAACTGCCCTCGAAGCGGACGGGCTATCTATTGGGAAAAAGTTTTTATAGAATATTTCTGAGCCCATCAGAAATGGAGTCGAGATTTTCAGTTATTCCTTTTCAGGAATTGAAATCATCTCGCCTTTTTTAGGAACGGGGTAACCTCGCGCGGCGGCAATTTTTGGCTCTTCTCCTTGATGGCCTAACACTAGAAGGCCTTCGCTCTTCAGGGGAACGCGAGCATCTCGAGCTCGCTTCATCGAATCCTTTTGTTGCGCGACAGTTTCGATAGCGACGCGAGGAACGATCCTACCTTGGACCAAACGAAATAGTTCGTTAATGCGTGCCTGACCGCTTTTCCGATGACTAAAGATCTTTTCGCGAATTGCGGGATCAACATTGGCGAGAAAGTTGATGGGCAACTGCCCAGCTTCCACTAGCCAGCGAATTGACTTTTTTCCTTCAGCACTGATCGAACTCTTTTTATCGCGATTTTCGCCGATTCTAAGAACTGCGGGAGCTGCCCGAATGACGCCGATCCAAAACTTTGAACGTTGATCATCAATTCTTACCAGAAGACAGAGTTCTCCAACTGCCTCTTTCGGAATCATCCAATCTTTTAGAACTGTGCATTTAATATCCACCTCAGCGTCTTCAACTCGGATATCGAGCTTGTTTCCCTTGGGTAATTCGAAGTCGAACTTGAAAAGAATCTCTACCTTAGTACCGATATATGTTTTTTCTGTTTTCTCCAGCGAGTTGACCGACCACCTTCCGGTTCTCATTCCATCAATCACCTCATCCAGTGCGCGTCTCAGGGTCTCAGCCGCCTGTGCTTCAAATCCATTGATCTGGAGGAAAAACTCAACAACTTTGGCGAGTCCGGGGTCGTGATGGACGGGATTGATGGCGTCTGGCATGAGGTAGTGGTTAGGAGACTCGGAGCTTGGAACTGCTTTTTGCGGTGAGAGCTTCCCTGATTCGAAGTGCGACTGCGTTTGCAACGGGAGGAGGAAACGCGTTTCCTATTTGGCGGTAGGCGGCGGTTTTACCCCCGGAAAATTGCCAGTCATCGGGGAAGCCTTGAATTCGGGCGGTCATACGGAGTGTGAGCCTCGGCATTTCGGCATAGCCCTTTGGAGGCGCTGCGTTGGCTAGGGAAATTCCGTTCACTCCAAGGCTTGCCCAGGCTTTTCGGGCGCGGGTGGGTCCGAGGTCCGCTCCGCCGTGCTTTTTTGAGCCTCCGACGAGGGTAGGTGCGATTTCGTTTGCTTTCGAAGCCCACTCGAAGGCTCCTTCCCATCCGTTTGCTGCCATAAGATCTACAAGGGTTTCTCCGACGGTCTTGGTGTAAACTCCATCGGTTAATGGCATCGGCGGATAGAAGTTCGAAACGAGATCCTTACGGATAGCTACAACAACGACGCGCGGACGGAGCTGGGGAACTCCAAAATCCGAGGCGTTAAGGAGATGCCAACTCGCTTCATAGCCCATCGCTTTAAGCTCTTTTTTTAGGCTCATCCTGTAATCGGTGAACACCGCATCTAGGAAGCCACGGACATTTTCTAGCATGACCGCCTTCGGCCGGCATTCGTCCACCAGCCGCAGAGCTTCGGGAAATAGATCGCGTTCATCTTCGGATCCGAGTTGTTTTCCGGCCTTTGAAAATGGTGGGCAAGGGACTCCACCAGCTATAAGATCCACTCCTTTGAACTCCTTTGCTGAAAAGGACCGAACGTCACCTTCGACCACGTTCCAATGCGGGCGATTCAGACGCAACGTAGCACAGGCGTGGCGGTCATATTCTACATGGGCCAACGCTTCGAATCCGGCTCGCTCCAAGCCAAGGGCTTGGCCACCAGCACCGGAGCAAATTTCGATACAAGTCAGGTCGGAAGGCAAATGGGTGAGTTTAGAAAGTTTTTTCATTAGTTCACATGAACAGTTTTTGTCGCTTGTGTCAATCCAGAAAATCTTGACCGCAGGCTGGAGTGAAATTTTAGAATTCCAAGAAATGAAACGACTTTTGAAAAATTTCAGTTTCGACTAACAATTCACCGCAAGCTTCGGGATCGAGGCTAACAAGCGCTTGGTATAATCCGCCTGGGGCTCGTGGAATACATTTCCCGCAGGGCCGGATTCGACGATTTTACCCTGGTACATGACGGCGATGCGGTCGGCGACGTAATGGACCACGCCGAGGTCGTGGGAGATGAAGATCATCGTTAGACCGAGATCCTTTTGAAGGGATTTGATCAGGTTGAGGATTTGTGACTGGATGGAGACATCGAGCGCAGAGACTGGTTCATCGGCGATGATCAGCTTCGGCTCTGGCGCGAGCGCGCGGGCGATGGCGATGCGCTGGCGTTGGCCGCCGGAGAACTCGTGCGGGTATTTCCGCATGACCCTAGCGTCGAGACCGACGGTGGCCATGAGGGTTTCCACGCGCTTGAAGAGGGCGTCGCCCTTGAGCTTCGGATGGCGCTGGCGGACGGCCTCGGCGAGGGTGGAAAAAATCGTCATCCGCGGGTTGAGCGAGGCGTAGGGGTCTTGGAAAACCATTTGGAAATCCAGCCGCCGCTTGCGGACTTCCGAGCCCGAGAGTTGCGAAAGATCCTCGCCGTTCAAAATGATGGATCCGGAAGTCGAGGGGATGAGTTGCATGATCGTCCGCGACAGCGTGGATTTCCCGCAACCCGATTCGCCGACGAGGCCGAGGATCTCGCCTTTTTCGAGATTGAGACTCACCCCGTCCACGGCGCGGACGACCTGCTTGGTAGGCGAAAACATCGTCCCGGAGCGGCGGGAGAAATGCGTGTGGAGATTTTTGATTTCCAGATAGGACACGCTCGCGATGATGCAGATCGTGTTCCGCAGCGCACGGTAATTCTAGGGTGCGATCTTCAAAATGGCAGGGATCGTTCTCCGCAACGGTCCGGCGAATGAAACGAGAACGGGGTTGTGCATGGAAGGCTTGAATATCCGCCCATGGATTATCGTTCGCTTCCCATTCTCGTGGACCGCCCAGAGGTCGATCCCTGCCTAGTCGTATTTTCAGCCAGCCTCTACGGGACGATCGTGAACGGCCTGATGGAGGTCTTGTCCTTGCCCGGGAAATCCTCCGGAACTTTCTGGGTCACTTTGCCGGTCGCCGCCCATTCTGCGCCACGCAGGAAGGTGGTGATGAAGCCAGCGCATTGGAAGGACTCGGTGTCATGGCCGAGCGTGGTGTGAAAGACGCGGCCCTGATGGTATTGGATGACCATGAGCATCGGTTCGTTGCGGCCTGCGGCTTGCAGCGCGGGCGAGTCACTCGCGGTGGCGAGAATGGTCATGTTTTCCGCAGGGCCACGGAGTTTCGAGTAGCATTCGTCCTTGGTGTGGAGCCAGAAGTCCGGCAGGCCCTTGGTGATGGGGTGCTCTTTGTCGCGCATCGTGACGAGGAACTCCCCTTTCGCGCCGTGAGTGCCGCCAGCCCCGGGCGAGGTATCGCGGACGAGTTTCCCGTCTTTGTCGAAATAGACGTAAGGCCCGTCCTTTTCACTGCGCCCTCCCCAGCCGCCGAGGCCGATCATTTTGTTGTATTCCGGCCAATTGGCCCAGCTGTTGTCCGCCGCGTGGACGACCACCAGGCCACCGCCCTTTGCCATGTATTCCTCGAACGCCTTGCGGGTCTTTTCCGGCCAATCCGCGGCTTTCCAGCCGAAATTGCTCACCACCACGTTGTATTTGGTGAAATCCGGCGCGAATTCCGGGTCTGCCATCGGTTCCTTTTGCTCCGTAGCCTCGCCCGCGTTGGCCAGCGGGAGAAATGCCTTTTCCTTGCTGGAGTTCCACAACGAGCGGGTCCGCGCGACGTCCACTTCGAACAGGCCAGTTTCCATGAGATCCTTGCGCATCATGATGGTGGATTTCGGCCAGACATCGTGGTTGTTCTGACCGTCCACGATGAGCGCCTTGATCTTTTCAGCCGCATGCAGCGGGAAAATCGGCAGGAGTGCGAAAGCGAGGACGACGGGTATGGGAGTGGATTTCATGAGATGAGGATGCGTTGTGGATCCATACGGGCGGGCAGGGTCCCCTTCATACCACGAATTTCAGCTGAAATTTTGGCCCGCGTCTCGATGATTTCGGGATTTTCAAGAGACAAGATTGCGCCCGGCTGGGTTTTGAACGACAAGAAGTCGCCATCCATGACCCAGCTTTTGATTGATCCAGCCCGTCGCACCGGATGCGAGGATATCCCCGCGCTTACCGAAGTCCTGCGGGCAGCGGTCCAACGCCAACGTTCGCCCATCGATGACGTGCTCGATGCCGACGTGGTCGATGAGGAAAAATACATGGCCGAACTGGCCCATGATCTTGGAATTGAATGGCTTGAGAGCATTCCGCTGCCGGATGTGCCGCTGCCGTTGCGGGAAGCCTGTGGACCGCGGATCGCCTTGCGTCACCGCCTTTTACCCGTCGCCATCACCGGAGAAGGAGATCACAAGCGCCTGAAAATCTGCACCTTCGATCCTTTCAACCTCGTCGCCCGCCAGGCCGCCGCACAGGAGCTCACGCTGCCCATCGACTGGTGCATGGCGTCCCGCAAGCGACTTTACGAAGCACTTCGCCGCCTCTACGGGGTCGGCGCCGACACCTTCGAGCAGATCCTCGAAGGCCGCGATTTCGACTACGATCAGATCGAAAGCGGTGAAGACGAAGCCAACGTCATCGACCAAGACGACGATGAAGAAGCGTCCGTCGTCAAGTTCGTGAACCAGATCATCCGCGAAGCGCTCGACCAGCGCGCAACGGACATCCACGTCGAGCCGCTCAGCACGAATCTGCGCATCCGCTACCGCATCGACGGTCGCTTGATCGAAATCGCCGTGCCGGAAAACATCAAGGCGCTGCAAAGTTCCGTCATCGCCCGTTTGAAAATCATGGCCCGCCTCGACATCGCCGAGCGCCGGGTGCCGCAAGACGGACGGATCAACCTCCAGTTCGAAGGCGCGACCATCGACGTCCGGGTGGCCACCGTGCCGACCGTCGAAGGCGAGAGCGTTTCCCTGCGTCTCCTTAACCAAGAGAAATTCAACATCGCCAAGCTCGGCATGGAGCCGTTCGTGCTGAAGAAGATCGAGTCCATCCTCCACCTGCCTAACGGCATCATCCTGATCACCGGCCCGACCGGATCGGGTAAATCGACGAGTCTCTATTCTTTCCTAACCGAAGTGAACCACCCCGAGCGGCGCATCGTCACCGTCGAGGATCCGGTGGAAAACAAGCTCACCGGCGTCATGCAGATCGCCGTGAAAAACGAGATCGGCCTGACCTTCGCCACCGCGCTCCGCTCCATCCTCCGTGCCGACCCGAACATCGTCATGATCGGGGAAATCCGGGACCTTGAGACTGCGGAAATTGCGATCCGCGCCTCTCTAACAGGTCACTTGGTGTTCTCCACCCTCCACACCAACGACGCCATGGGTGGCATCAGCCGTCTTGTGGATATGGGCGTGGAACCGTTCCTTGTTTCCGCCGCCGTCCGCGCCTTCCTCGCCCAACGGCTTGTGAGAAAACTCTGTATGACCTGCAAGGTGCCGCGCGAGGTGAGCGAGCAGGACAAACTTGATCTCGGAATCCCGATGCATCTTCACGGCCAAGTCTATTCGCCGAAAGGCTGCGATCGCTGCCGCATGACCGGCTTCTCCGGCCGGCTCGCCATTTACGAAGTCATTCTTCTCACCCAGCCGATGCAGGAACTCGTCGCCCACAAGGCGCAGTCCGTGGCCCTCCGCGCCCAAGCCGTTAGGGATGGTTACATTCCGATGCGCGAATACGGCTGGCACAAGGTCATGAAGGGCGAAACCACCATCGAAGAAGTTATCTCCGTCACCTCCTCCGACATCGGCGGCGCGGAGTAAATTTCAGCTTTCCGTTTTCAGCATTTCAGTTTTACCCAACGATGCCCCTCTTCGCCTACAAAGCCCTTTCCGCCAGCGGCGCCGTCACCACCGGGGAAATCGACGCAGCCGATCGCCCCGAGGCACTGCGCGTGCTCGACAAGAAGGGCCTGCAGCCGGTCAATCTCAAGGAAACCGCAGCCGCGCCTAAAAAGTCGGCGGCCAACACCAAAGGAAAATCTGACGACAGTGACCGTTCGAAGGCCAAGGCCGATGCGAAGGAATCAACGATTCCGGACGGCCCGATCAAGTTGAAGCGGCAAGAAGTCGTGCTCTTCACCGAAGAGCTCTCAGACATGTTAGGCGCGGGTCTCCAGTTGGAACCGGCACTCAAGTCGATGGAAAGCCGTCAGGAGTTAGGAAATCTCAAAGCCGTCTCGTTCAAGATCCGCCAGATCGTCCGCGATGGGGTGAATTTCTCCGTCGCCCTGAAAAAGGTCAGTCCAAGCTTCGGTCCGTTGTATTGTTCGCTCGCCGCTGCGGGTGAGGCTTCCGGCGCGCTCGATGTCATTCTCAAACGCCAGGCGCATTATCTCAAAACTCTCGCTGAACTCCAATCGCGCCTCATCCTCGCGATGATCTATCCGGCGTTCCTCATCCTCGCAGGCATCGGTGTATCCATCGTTTTCGTCACCACACTCATCCCGCAGCTCACCGCGCTGATTGAAAGCTCGCCGGGCGGTAAGGTCCCGTTAGGTGCGGCCATCCTCATTGCCGTTTCCGATTTCCTCAGCAAATGGTGGCTCGTTGTGCTGCTCACCCTCATCGCCGGATTCATCTTCTTCAAGGCCTGGAAAGACAACGAGGCGAACAAGCCCGCATGGGACCGCATCAAATTGAAGCTGCCGCTCGTCGGCCCGGTCATCACCAGCCGCTTCTACGTCCAGTTCCTGGAAACCATGGCCAACCTGGTCGGCAACGGACTACCATTGCTCCGTGCGTTAGAACTCTCGCGCGACGCCACGCAGAACCGCTCACTGCGCGTCGAGCTCGACAAGGTGATCGCCCAGGTCGGTGACGGTCGTTCGTTTTCAAAGGCACTCATCCGCAACGGCCATTTCCCGCCGCTGCTCATCGACATGATTTCCGTCGGCGAGCAAACCGGGAAAATCGATATGTCGCTGCGCCGCGCTGCCGAGCGTTACGACAAGGAACTCGACAAGGACCTCCAGCGCATCATGGCCCTCGTCATGCCGAGCGTGCTCATCATCATGGCCGGCCTCATCGGCGCGATGGCCTATCTGATGATCACCGCGATTTTCCAGACGATCTCGAATCTCAATTGAGGAAAGTCTTTGGAATCCCGGAAAACGAGCG
>JBBQDJ010000157.1:0-8048 GCA_038319595.1 Verrucomicrobiales bacterium | reverse complement strand
GCCATCATCGAGAAGGCGGAGATGAGCATGATGAACGAGAGCGTGAAATACATCATGCTGCGTTGTTGTTCGATCAGGGCGAAGAAGGCGCCATACTGCTGCTGCCAGGTGACCAGCGACCAATCCGGGCCTAACGTTGTGCTGGCGGATCTCGCAAAGGAATCGGCGATGTAGGGATCGTCGAGACGCAGCGAGATGCCTTCCACCGCCTGGCCAAGTCCGGCGAGATCCTGTGCCAACGGCAGCGGGGCGAACAGGTCCGGCGTCACGGTCATTTGCGATGCCTGATAGATTCCTGTCACCACCGCCTCCTTCGGCAGCACCGCGGTCTTAAAGCTCTTGAGGGTGGCTCCATCCATTTTCTCGACATCGGTCGAATTGAGTTCGGCGATCGCCTTGTCAATTTTCTCCCGGGTCTCCTTTTGGAACACGAAGACCTTTGCATCCTCGCCGGGTTGATCCGGTTGCGATTCGTCCATCGCGAAGAGAATGATGGAAATCAGATTCATTTCAGGCTCGCGGACATCCTCGCCGAGATAGGACTCTAGGACCGGATAGATTTCCCGGTAGTCCGCCGCGGTGAGGGTGAAATTGCTCCCGTCGGACTTCCAACCGGCGTTGATGGCCTTCGTTGCTTTGGCCCAGGAATCGGCGAAGGCTTCGCGCAACGGTGGATTGGACGCGGTTTTGAAGGCGCGCCTGACGCCATCGAAATTGCTAGTGGACTGGAGCATGACCTTGTCGCCCACTTGAATGCCGAGATTCTCGGCGAGGATCGAGGACATCACCACGCGGTCGTCGATTCCGAGATCGGCGGAGGATTGCGGGTAGTCCGCCAAATCCAGCATCTTGCGGATGCTTTCGACTTGCTGCGGATCCGAGGTGTCGATGCCGCGGAAGGAAATCGGGTGTGGCTTGGTTTGGGTTTCAAGAAACACAAAGCCGGAGACAAACGGGGTGGCGGCTTCCACGTGGGGGAGCGCCTTCGCGTTCTTCGCCGCGTCTTCCCAATCGGTGATCGGGCCAGCGAAATGGCTCATCAGAACGTGCGGCGTGTAGCCGAGAAGGCGGTCCTTCACGTTGCGCTCCAACCCGGCGTAAACCGCCATCACGACCACGAGAACGAGCACGCCCAGCATCACGCCGATCAGCGAAATGAGGCTGAACGAGGAAAGCATTGAGCGCCGGGGATTGAGATACCGCCGGGCGAGCAAAAAGCTGAAGGAACGTCGTTTGATCCCGCTAGCTAACCCGTGGAGGGCCGGGGGGCAAGTGCTAGTAACGAGAGTTGAGATTGATAAATTTTGAGGATGCTGGCCGCGGAATTCGAAAATGGACGCAACGAAGTGGGTTTTGATTTCCCGTCGCAGCGGCAGCGGACTCGGGTTTCGAGGCCGAAGGCCGCCGATGGTGTAATGGCAGGCTCGCTGCGCAAAGGCATCGTTCACGATATTGCCACGCCGCGAAGAGACTAGCGGGACTCCGCCGCACCGTACCTTGGGATCAATCCTGCGGCGGCCACCGCACGCCGTCGAGTTCCGGCGGCAATTGTTTCGGGTCCACTGGATAGATCAGTGTGAGGTCCATGTCGGACAGGGAGCCTTTGAGAAACTCCAGTTCCTCCGGCGCGCCGATGATGAGCCAGAGCACATCCACATCGGTATCATTGAACACCTGGCGGAGCGCGTCTGGGCCGACGTGGACGCCGCCGTGTTTTGGCACGGTCACGGTTTCCTCACCGATTCGCATTCGCCCGGTTCCTTCGAGCACGAAATAAAATTCCTCGGCCCGGAGATGTTTGTGCAGCGTGTTGGCGCTTTGTGGCGGTAACCGCCAGAGTCGAGCGCCCATGTTCTCACTTCCCGTCCGCTCCAAGTAGTCGGCGTTGGGGATTTTCATCAAGTTGGACGGGCGCCAGGATAGATCTTCCGGCGTGATGAGGTGGTATCCGATGACAGGTTTCATGAGGGAATGTTGAGGGATAAACTTCTGTCAGGTTTCCGGAAATCCCTTTTGGTGCTTCTCCCGCATCACTCTGGATGATGGTGGGAATTTTTTCTAACGGCGAGCGGCGATCGTTAGCTCGTTCGAGGTTGAATCGGACCGCACGAGCCCGATGGAGTTCCTTGCGGTCACTTTCACCTCGTAGGTTCCCGCCGGCAGACCGGCGAACTTGGTGGCGGGCAATCTCCAAGTGCCGTCGAGGTTGTCGATTCCCTGATAGGTTTTTCCAGCGATTTCCACCATCAGGCTTGTCGTCACGCTGCCTAGGGTGCCTGTGAGATCGGCTGCTTGGCCGCTGGCGGTGAGTTTGTTCACGGTGACATCCGGAGGAAGCCGGTCGAATTTGCAGCTTCCCAGCTCGAAGCCGATCTTGAAATTACGGGCTTCCAGCACTTGGCGGACCCTAGGAATGAGCCGGGCGGCGTTCCAATAGTAAATGTGATTGAGGACGGAATCCGGAAGATCGAAGCCTTCCATTTTCGGGCCGCCGTGCACGCCGTTGGTCACCTCTTTTGTCTCGAGAAGCTTGCGTTCATTGAGGAAACCCTGGGCACCACCGCCCGCCGCAAAAACATCAGAACCGAACAGGATGCGGTCCTTGTATTTGATGTAAAACTCCCTAGCCTTGCTCACCGTGTAATTGTTAGGCTGACGCGCGTTGTGCACGAAGGCCACATCGACAAAGACATTGGGATACTTGTCGAAGATGCCCGCCAGCTTTTCCATGCCCTTGTCACTTTGCAGCATGAACAATCCATGCGCGAAGATGAAGGTGGTCTGTGGGTGGGCCTTGGCCACCTCGATCGTGTCTTCCTCATATTTAGGGAAATCTTTGCTGTCTGCTTTTGCGTCGCCAGGATCGCCGGTATGAAATGCCACCAAGGGCATGCCCTGCCGCCCGGCTTCATCGAGCTGTTCATGAATCTTTGGAATCTTGCTGGAGAGGATCTTACCGTGAGGCCATAATTTAAGACCAACGAATCCCTGCTCCTTGAAGGTTTTGATTTCATCCACGCTCCACCAAATCCCTGCGCTCGGAATCGTGAAGGCTCCCGGGCAAAACAGAATCCGGTCGTTTAGTTTCTCCTTCACATAGATCATGTCATCGGAGGGAATCTTCCTCACACTGGCCGGACTGGCATTGTTGCCTTCGTTATCCTTCACCCAGAACAATCCCGCCAGCGAGATGCTGATGGTGCCGCCCCACTGGTCCATCGCCTCGATGGCCTTGTCATATTGGACCTTGGCATCCATGTGGGTGTGCATGTCCACCCGGGGCATCGTGGCGGGCGGAAATACCACCTGCTGGTCGGCCGTAGCGTCAATCGCCAAACTTGTTGTTAGGCAAGCTGCTTTGATGATGGTTCGAAGTCGATTCATGGTGGTCTCAGGAATTACGGGTTCAGGAAAATGGATTGATGATAAACCCTGAATCTCACGGAGTTTGTCAGGCGTCCAGCGGCAGCGGCAACCAGATTTTTTCACCAGTATCCGCGCGTTTGAGAAATTTCGCAGCGTTGACAAAGCGGGGCGATTCCTATCAAACTCCAATTGAAAAAGAAGCTATCCCACCATGAAAAAGAACACAATCCATTTACTGTCAGCTGTTTCCCTGATTTTTTCGACCTCTCTCGAAGCAAGATCCTGGAAGGAAGCCGGCTCAGACCGGACTCTGGAAGGCGAATATTCGCGGACCGAAGGCGATCAAGTGATCATCATTCGTCCGAACGGCAACTCGGTGAAGATCCCGTTGACCAAGCTGACGGAAGACGACAAAAAATTCGTCGCTGAACAAGCGGCCACCAAGCCGGAAACGACCGTGAATGATACGTTCAAGTGGGAAACTGATCTGGAAGTCGCGAAGAAACGGGCCAAAGACGAACATAAGGAAATCCTGGCCGATTTCACCGGTTCCGATTGGTGTGGCTGGTGCATCAAGCTCAAGAAGGAGGTGTTTGATCAGACGGAGTTCCAAGAATATGCGAAGAAACATCTGGTGATGCTCGAACTGGATTTCCCCCATCAAAAGCAACTTCCCGCCAAGGAAAAAGAGCAGAACGAAAAGCTTTCCGAGGAATTCAAGGTTGAAGGATTTCCGACCGTCCTACTGATGAACGCGAAAGGCAAGGAGATCAACCGAACCGGCTATCAGGACGGCGGTCCCGCGAAGTATGTAGAACACTTGAAGGAGCTGCTGAAATAGGGTGGTCTGGCATCACGCTTGGAAAGCTGAACTCCCACGGAAACAAGCGTGATATCCCGCCAAGGCGGCCTCTGTGATTCGGAGATTGAACCTCCATAGCCCACGCTGTTGAATTCATTGGAAGCCAATGCTGCGTGCACTAGGAAGTGCACCTTGGATTCACCGATCAACATCCACATTCCCATTCGGAAAATCCCTTATGAAATTCGAAACGCTCCAACTTCACGCCGGCCAGGAAATCGATCCCGCCACCCAATCCCGCGCCGTCCCGATCTATCAGACGACCGCCTATCAGTTCAAGGACTCCGCTCACGGCGCACGCTTGTTCGCGCTACAGGAATTCGGGAATATCTACACTCGCATCATGAATCCCACGAACGACGTGTTCGAGAAGCGGATGGCCGCGCTCGAAGGCGGCATCGCGGCTTTGGCGACAGCCTCAGGCCACTCCGCCCAGTTTCTAGCAATCAACAACATCACCACCGTCGGCGATAACTTCGTCACGACCTCTCACCTCTACGGCGGGTCCTACAATCAATTCAAGAATGCCTTCAAGAACCTCGGAGTCGAAGCCCGCTTCGCCGATGGCGTGAAGGTGGAGAGCTACGAGCCATTGATCGATTCCAAGACCAAGGCGATCTATCTGGAAACCATCGGCAATCCCGGACTAACAGTTCCGGATTTCGAAGCCTTCGCCGCGTTGGCGAAAAAGCACGACCTCCCGCTCATCGTGGACAACACGTTCGGCGCTGGCGGAGCGGTTTGCCAGCCACTCAAGTGGGGCGCTCATATTCTCGTCGAGTCCGCTACCAAATGGATCGGTGGCCACGGGACGACCATGGGCGGCGTCATCGTGGATGCCGGAACTTACGATTGGGGAAATGGTAAATACCCGCAGTTCACCAGCCCGTCACCGAGCTATCACGGGGTGGTTCTCAACGATGCCTTCGGCGTCGGCGGTCCCATGGGGAACATCCAGTTCATCATCCGCTGCCGCGTCGAAGGCCTGCGCGACTTCGGCCCCTCGCAGTCGCCGTTCAATTCGTTCCTCCTTCTCCAAGGCTTGGAAACGCTTGCTCTGCGTGTCGAGCGGACCTGTGAAAATGCTCTCGCTTTGGCCCGATGGCTGGAAAGTCACACCGACGTGTTATCGGTGAACTATCCTGGATTGGCCAGCCATCCCAGCCACGCGATGGCGAAGAAATACCTGCAACGAGGCTTCGGCGGCGTGCTCTCTTTCGAGTTGAAAGGCGATCGCTCCCGGGCAGAGAAATTTGTGAACCGCCTGAAATTGATCTCGCACCTCGCCAATGTCGGCGATTCCAAGACGCTGATCATCCACCCGGCTTCCACCACTCACTCGCAATTGTCGGGCGAAGAACAAATCACCGCGGGAGTGCGGCCCGGCATGCTGCGCGTCTCGCTGGGGATCGAGCACATCGACGACATCCAGGCAGATATCGTACAGGCTCTGACGACGTAAATGGTGGAGTAGCGCCACGCAGGCAAAGCGCAATCACGAGATCATTCAAAACCACGTCAATCTGCTCCGGCTGCTTCTAGGAAATGAGGTCAATCTTCTAACACAAATAGACTTGCGCACCTTTCGCAAGAAGGCTTGTAAGCCTGATCTCATCGAAAGCCGAGACCGTCATCAGCCGGTTCTCAGCAGGCAAATTCCAGTTTGCCTTCGGCCGCGGCCTCGGCTGCAAGCTCGGCCTCAAAATCAGCCTCCAACTTGGCTTGGATTTCTGCCTCGCTCATCTCGGACGTGTCCTCGGCGGTCGCTTGTTGGGCAGCCCGCTTTTCGGCTTTTTCGTCCTCGCGAGCCAGCCGCTTATCCAGCTTCTTCTGCTCTCGCTCCCGGCGTTTTGCGTCTTTGCTTGGTGTGAAGGCCATGGGTCGATCTTTTGATGGTTCTGGTGACAGTTGAATCCTGCGCGGTGTGCGGGTGCAGGCTGCCGATGCGCGTCGCCATACGTTTTGATCGTCATCCGAGGCAATAGAAAATTTTAGTTGAGGCGGAAAAAGGCAGATTCTGGCGGATTCATCGGTCCTATTTCACGGATTGGCCCCAATTCTTCCCTAGGCCGGCGCGTCTGTCTCCGCGCCATGCGGCCGCCGCCCCGCTTCGGGTTTCCATTCCTCCTCGCCGGGCACTAGCTTGCGCACGCCACCCCATGCCTGCTGCCACCGCACTCCCCATCTGGAAGATCCACTCCGATATTTTGCAATCGCTGCATACCGGCAATCGCCTCGTGCTCGTCGCGCCCACGGGGTCCGGCAAAACCACCCAAGTGCCGCAGATGCTGCTCGATGCGGGGATCGCGGGGTACAAGATGATCGTCGTGCTGCAACCGCGCCGCGTCGCCGCCCGCACCGTGGCCACACGCGTCGCATGGGAGCGCGAGGGAAAACTTGGCGATGAGGTCGGTTATCAAATCCGTTTTGACGACCACACCAGCGTCGGCACCCGCATCTGCTTTGTCACGGAAGGCATCCTGCTGCGGTGGCTTCAGGATGATCGGACGCTGGCAAATATCGGTGCCGTGATTTTCGACGAGTTTCACGAACGGAACCTGCTCAGCGATGTTGCGCTTGCCCTGGTGAAACTACTCCAACAAACGCAGCGCCCCGATTTGGCCGTGCTGGTGATGTCCGCCACGCTCGATGCTGAGCCGGTCGCCACGTATTTGGGTTCGTGCCCGATCCTCATCTCCGAAGGGCAAAGCTACCCCGTGGAAGTCAGTTATCTTGCGATGCCCGACCCGCGATCTATCACCGCGCAAGCAGCCGAAGCGGTCGAGCGTATCATCAATGACGATGCCCCCGGCGACATCCTTGTCTTCATGCCGGGACGCGGCGAAATCAACAATACCCTTGATGCATTGCGTGGCCTGAAAACTCGCGAGCGCGTAGCGTGCATTCCTCTGCATGGCGAACTCGAGCCGCAGGAGCAGGATCTCGCCTTCGCCCCGAACACCCTGCGGAAAGTCATCGTCGCTACCAACGTCGCCGAAACCAGCATCACCATCGACGGCATTCGCCACGTGGTGGACAGCGGCGTCGCCCGCGTGGCCCGCTACGATGCCGAACGTGGCATCGGCACACTTCTGCTAGAGCCTATCAGCCGGGCCAGTGCGGACCAACGCAAAGGGCGCGCCGGTCGCACCGCGCCCGGTAGCTGTCATCGCTTGTGGACGGTCATTGGCCACAATAGTCGCGAAGAACGCAACACCCCGGAAATCCAACGCAGCGACCTCGCCGAGGTGGTCCTGCTGCTGCACTCGCTTGGCATCCGTGAAGCCGCCGCTTTTGACTGGTTGGACAAACCCGATCCTCAAGCCGTCGAGCGCGCCGAACGCCTGCTCACCTTGCTCGGTGCCTTGCACGATGCCGAGCTTACACCCATCGGTTGGAAAATGCTGCGCCTTCCCATGCATCCGCGCTACTCCCGCATGTTGATCGAGGCCAGCCAACGCGGCTGTGTTCCCGACGCTGCCTTATGTGCTGCCCTCGTCAGTGGTCGGGATTTGCTCACCCGCCAGGATCGCGATGATACTAACAGTCAGGTGGTGCGCGAGAGGTTCGAAGACAGCGGAGAATCCGATTTCATCACCCTGATGCGAGCCTTCGATTTCGCTCGGGAAAACCGCTTCAGCTTCGACCGCTGCCGCAGCCACGGCATCAATGCTCAAGTCGCCCGCCAGGTGGAGGAAACCTATCAACAAATCCTGCAGGCCGCCCGCCAGCAGCGTCTCTACAACCGCGACGATCGCGAGGCAACTCCCGCCGGGCCGACGAAAAACGGGGCGTCCTGGACCACGCTTTCGCGAACAAG
>JBBQDJ010000156.1:0-8060 GCA_038319595.1 Verrucomicrobiales bacterium | reverse complement strand
ATGTTTGCACCCAGTTGTCGCCATTGGCCGAAACCGGCACCCGGTCGGTCGATGACTGTGGATCCCGGGTGAAATGGTCCCACTGCACGAAGATCACACGTCCCGCGCTGTCGATGAACGGCGACTGCGCGCCCGACGGCGTGTGGATGATCTGCTTCAGCTCGTTGATCGAGCGGTCCAGCCGCCACAGACCGGTGCTGCACGGCAGAGACATGTATTCGTCTAGCTGCGGATAGAGATTCGCCTGCATGCCGTGCGGTGCATCGCTGACGAAGATGATGCGGTCCTGGGTGTCATAGCAGGCGTGGAAGTTGTTATAGTTGGAAGGCTGCCCGGCGACGATGGTGATGACAGGCGTCTGGCCCTGGCCGAAGTTGGTGATTTCATAAAGCTGCCAGTGAAACACCGTGGTATCGCTGGCGCTCGTCGGAGCGCCGACCACCATCGCGAAGATCGCCTTCGTTCCGCCCCAGTGCATGGCAGGTTTCATCACGGCGATGCTGTTAGCACCTTGAGGGCCGACCGCGTTATGGTTGGTATCCACGGGTCCGCCGTAACCGGCGAGTTCGGTGAGGTTAACCGTGCTGCCGTTGGTGTAGCGGATCCACAGCGCGCCACCGCGCGGGGCGGCTTTAGGGTCTGCGAGAGGACTCATCATCGTGGTGGTGATGTTCATCTCCGATAGCGTGATGGTTTTATCCAGTCGCTCGTCGGGAATGGGAACCTGCGTGACATACATCACCGGCTTGTTCAGTGTGGCGGCGGTGAGCGATGCAAGCGGAATGATCGTGATCAACCCGATTCGTGCCAGCCGGTGTTTGACTGCGTTTTTTACGAGCACAGGATTCATGGCGATGTTAGGTTTAAAAAACCGTTCTGTGGGCTCTTCGTGTTTTAACTCTCAGGAGAGAACATGATCTGAAATCATGAGTGATACGAGCAAAGAATTCCTCAACTACAGCCAGTGCCCTCCTGAGCCCTTCACGGTTCCAACCGTCGCGCGGAGGGTGGGCGCATTAAGTGTAGGACCAGACATGTAAGGGCGTATCAAAAATCCAAATCCAGCGCCGGGAATCATGAATCCTTCCGGGTCATTGATCATTCGCGCTACGCGCCCTTCACCGTGGGTGTTGGGCAATTCATCATCACCGATCGGATCCCCTCGTCGCGGGCTGCCTCGGAATCATACATCGCGTTGGTGCCAATGAGTTGGCCGTTGGGAGCCTTGAGTGAAAAATAGGGTTCGCCCTTGGCGGAAAGTTTGCGTTCAAAACGCGCCTCATCGGGTCCGTGGGTACGGATGGACTCGATGCCATTTCGGGCGTTGGTTTTGTCCGAATAGAGCCGGCTGCTGAGAATCACCTCATGGTTCCCGGCGTGCAGGGTGAAATGGAATTTTCCAGCTTCGGTTTTGATGAGTTCGTAAAATCCTTTCATGGCTTCTGGCGTTTCGCGGGGGTGAGGGCTGACGACTTTGAGGGCAAATTCGGTGGCATGGGTGGAAAATTTTCGAGCTGACGAGATGGTCGATTAAAAATCGGGTCCCGGCCTCTGGCTGTGGCTCCCTTGAACCGCGAGAATCTTTCTTTCAAATTCCCGTAATTTATGGAAACTCCTGCCAGTAATCCGTGCCCGCAAAGGAATTTGTGGGATTTTCACCGGTTTGCCACTAGAATTGCTTCGTCTCTTGGGAGCGGCTCCATGAAAAACTATTTCAGACACCTGCTTGCGGCGTTGATCGTCGCGGTCTGCGGCCTTTTCGGCTGGTGGATCGTGCGGGATTTCATGGCGTCTTCTACCCGCGTGATCGTGTTGAATCCCCCGGTCGAGCGGCTTGTCAAAGCCACGAAAGCACCGACGGACCGGATGAAGCCGCCGGTGCGGGATGAATTCCTCGATGGCACGACCGTGGAAATCTTCGGTAGCCGCCATCAGGATGAGGTGATTCTGAGGTTTCCCTCGGAGGAGACCTATCAAAATTTCTTGTTTGCCGTCGTCCAGAGCAACATCGAGGTGGTGGGCCATCTCGACCGCTTGCGGGCAGTCAGGCTGCGCTATGACGACCGCGAGGACCTGACTCTCTTGCTACTCGGGGAAAACATCACCACCTATGATTCGATTTCCACGGTTTCGCCACCGGCACCTGCCAGCGGAACCGCGCAGGAAGGGCTGGTCGGTTTTGGAAACGGCCTTCTGCCATGGCTTGGAATCACCACCGATCATTCTAACTGGGGAGCGGGAGTGAAGGTTGCAGTCCTTGATTCGGGAATCGTTCCCCATTCCGATTTGCCCGGACTGACCCAATCGATCGAAATCGTGCCCTTTCCACAGGATCTTGAAAAAACCCATGGCCACGGGACAGCGGTCGCCTCGTTGATCGCCGGTGCCGATGCCGCAGCGCCGGGGGTGGCTCCAGGCGTGGAGTTGATTTCGATCCGGATCAGCGATGAGTCCGGACAAGCGGATTCCTTCGCCATGGCCGCGGGGATTCTCGCAGCCGTGGATAGCGGTGCGGACCTCATCAACATTTCCATGGGCACCACCGTGGACAATCCATTGATCGCGGAAGCGGTGGAGTACGCGCAGGAACATAACGCCTTGATCGTCGCCTCATCCGGAAATTCGGAGCAATCCGATGCCACTTATCCTGCGGCCTATCCCAGCGTCATCAGCGTAGGCGCGGTCGACGCGCGGGGCGAGCACCTGGATTTCTCTAACTACGGGAGCTTTCTATCCGTCACGGCTCCCGGCTACGCAGTCAATGCCGCCTGGCCGGGAAACCGCTACACGCGGATTAGCGGCACTTCCGCCAGCACCCCCATCGTGACGGGAGCTATCGCTGCGACCATGTCTAACGGCTCGGGCGCGAGAATGAGTGCGAAGCAGGCGGCGGAGATCGTGATGAAATACTCTGACGAAGCCGGCCTCGCGGGACCGGATTCGGAATACGGTGCTGGAATCCTCAACGTTGGTCGCATCATGACCCGTGGGGTTTTCGGGATTGTCGATGCCGCCATCACCGACCAACGCATCACGGGTTCCGGCATTGAGATCACCATTCAGAATCGTGGCACCTCGATCTTGGTGAACACGCTGCTAGAAATAACCACACCCTACGGCCGTCGGCAGTTCAACGCGACGACTCTGGCTGCTGGCGCCATCCGGACCTTCACCATGCCGCTGCGTTTGAGCTCCATCCCCGCAGGCCAGTCCGTCGAGGTCAATTCCAAGCTGACCCTCGGTTCCATCGGCCGCGACGCGACTCCCTATAACAACCAGCGCAGCGACACGCTTTTTAAGCGTTAATAGACGGGCTTTTCCGCGTCTGGCGGGCAGTTTGATTTTTTCAGATCCTCCGGGCTCATAATGACTCCTCCGGTTGCCTGGAAAACCACTTTTTCTTCTGGTCCAGTTGGTGGATAGGGGGCTCCTGTCGTCCGACTCTGACAAGCAGCCGACGACAAAGCGGCGGCGACCACTGCGACCTGCGCCACTTTGATCGAACCGCAGATCGATCCATGCTTCTGTTGGAGAGCGATGACCTCGTCGATCGTGCAGTTCGTATGATCATAAACCTCTTTCCGGCACTTGCCGCAAAAGCGTCCGTTGGCCGTGGTGTCCATCTCATCCCAGTTCATCGGGCATTTGAACGAGAAGTGATTTGCCGTGAGTTTGTTCATTGGTTTAAATTGTAGCGTGAAACGCATTTCACGTCCACACCGGGAAATTCAGTCCCTTGTTTCGCGTAAAGTTCATCGTGGCGGATATGGAGGCGCGACACTCCTGTCGTGCTGCCAATGGATCGCGCAAGAGAAGTGCTTCGCGCGGGTTCTTGCTCATCGCATTGGCCAGGCGGACAGAAGTGTCCACCCTCCTTATCTTGGCCGCTTCAGTAGTACGGCTTCAACATCCAGTAACAGATCGGACCGGTGACGGCGACGTAGAGCCATAGTGGAAACACCCAGCGGGCGAGCTTGCGGTGGGCGGCGAAGCGGTTGGTCCAGCCAGCGATGAAGGTGAACAGGATGAACGGCAGGCTGACGGCGGCCGAAACAATGTGGGTGACTAACAGGATGTAATAAACCGTCCGCATCGTGCCGACGCCGCCGTAACGGGTAGGGTCGTTGGTCATGTGATAGGCCACATAGGAGAGTAGGAACAGCACCGAGAGGATCATTGCGAACACCATGGTCGCCCGGTGCATTCTCACATTACCGAGTTTGATGCAGATCACCGAGATCAGGAGCACCACTGCAGCCAACGCATTGATTCCAGCGTGGATGGGCGGGAGAAACGCGGTGGACCAACCGTCCGGCAACGGCAGTTTGATCTTCTGCATGGCCACGACCAAGAGCAGCACTACAACCGATAGAATCCACGCGGTGGTGCCGAGTTTCTTGGAAAGTGCTTCCTGCGGGACGCGGGTGAGCCATTGCTGACGTTCCGAATTCATCAGATGCCGGGTGTTTCGTTCTTCTCAAGCTCGGCACGGATGCGGGCGTAAAGCTCGGCCTTGAGTTTTTGATAGAGATTCGGATCCAGTTTCTTCGCTTCTTCGGAACGGGCATCGGCCAGTGGCCACTTGCCAATGACCTTGAAATCGCGGTCCACCAGGATGAAACCAAGATCGTGGGCATACTTGCCGTTCGCTTCGACATCCACGGGATCGGTCCGCTCGCGAATCCCGAAAAACTTCAGTTCGTGTTCGAGATAGTCGTGGGTGGTCTTGGCGTCGCCCGCGTTGAGAAACCACCAGTTCTTTGAGTCCGCACCGAGCGCTTGGGAATACTCGGCGAGCCGCTCGGCATTGTCGTTTTCCGGATCAACGGAGATGCAGGTGATGTGGAAATCCGGATGGCCCTTGAACTCGTCATAGAGTTTCCGCAGTTCCTCGCCATTTCTAACGGCGCAATGCGGGCAGATGGCGAAGAATTCTGCGACGATCCAGACCTTGCCACGAAGGTCGGAGAGCTTGACCGCCTGTTTGTCCTGATTTGTGGCGGATAGATCCTTGGCGATGGGGAACCACTCGGCGGCCTTATCCTTACCCATGTCCACGGCGGGTGCCTGATAGGGGGAGTTCAGCCCCTTGCCCAGCCACATCGAGATACTGACAATTCCGATGCAGATGGCGGCGACTCCGGTGTAGAAGAGGGCGATGGTGGTGTTTCGTTTCATCACTTTTTGAATTCCTCAGCGAGGAGTTTGTCGATGGTTTGGTTGAGGAGAATTTCGAGTTGTTCCACGTTGTTGTGCTCGGTGCCGGTCTTGACGCGTTTCGCATCCCAGCCGGCAGCTTGTTCGAAATCGAAGGTGGCGATGAACGGTGGGCCGGGAACCTTGGTTTGCGGGACGACCGCGCGGCGGATGTGGCCGTTTTTGTCGATGAGGACGATGGAGGCATCATACTCCCATTTCCCTTTGAGCTCGTTCGGATAGATCGAGGCTTTCAGTTCGTTCTTGATGAATTTATGTAAGGTCTTCGGCTCGTTGCTGCCGCACCACCATTGGGGGAGTATCATTCCGTGGGTGGTCGCGACTCCGGCGAGAGTGGCGAGCAGCTCTTCCGAGGGCTGTGGATCGACGATGAGGGAAACGAGGTTGAAATGGGGATCCCCTGCGCGGGATTTTGCGAGGCGTTTCATCACCTCGATGCTCATTTCCGCAGCCTGCGGGTCGCGCAGGCTCATCACATTCAAAGCGATGACGCTGCCGCGGAGGTTCACGAGATCGACGGTTTTTCCGTCCTGTCGCAGCATCCGCAGGTCACGCTCCGGGGTGATCCGATAGACCAGCGCCGGCCGGTCGTCCTTGGACTGGGTTTTCGACCACTGCTCGTAGGAAAGCAGGATCAGGCAACCGCCGAGCAACATGATCCCGATCAGGACAAACGCCGTGTTGCGGAGTTTTTTCGGATCGCGGATCGCGGGTTCGAGACTGGGGTCGGGCAGGGGCATTGGCGGCGAAACTTAGACGGGTGAGCGGATCAGGCAAGGTGGGCGGCTACTTTTTGCTGATTTTGATTTCAAACATCTGCGGCCAGTACTTCCCGGTGACGAGCAGGTTGCCGGTGGCCTTGTCGTAGGCGATGCCGTTGAGGACATCGGCGCGGTTGGGTTTGGTGAGCTGGTGCTTGAGGCCTTTTAGGTCGAGCCAGCCGGTGACTTGGCCGGTCTCAGGGGAAATCCGGGCGATCCGGTCAGTCTGGTAAATGTTGGCGAAAATTTGGCCGTCAATCATTTCGAGCTCATTGAGGTTTTTGACGGAGGTCTTGCCGTCCTTCACCGGCAGAGTCCTCACTACGGAGAAATCCTTGGGGTCGATGTATTTCAGATCGCTGCTGCCGTCGCTCATGATCAGCAATCTACCGTCGCTGGTCAGTCCCCAGCCCTCGCCCTGATAGGTGTGGGAGCGGATCGGTTTGAAAGTATCCGGATCGAACACAAAAACGGTGCCCTCTTTCCAAGTCAGCACCCACATCTCTTTGCCGATGATGGTGAGGCCTTCGCCGAAGACGGTTTTCGCGAGTGGGCGCTTGCGGAGGATCTTGCCGGTGGTGGGATCGATCTCGCGCAAGGTGGATTCACCATACTGGCCAGCACTTTCAAACAGGCGACCGTCGAGCAGTTGCAGGCCCTGGGTGTAAGCGCTCTCGTCATGCGGCCGGGTGGAAACAATCTGATAGGCCAGCGTGTCCGGCGCGGATTTCTGGCAGGACGCGAGGGTTGCGAATGCGAGAACGAGCGAGGAGATAGATTTCAGGCGCATGAGTCAGGACGGTTGTAGGGTTTTCCAACACTCCAGGAATCCCGGAGCAAAATCAGAAGGGTTGGCGGCGATCCACGCGGCGATTTCTGCCAACGGAAACCAGATGGCGGCTTCGATCTCGGCGGCAGGGTAGCGGAGATTCCCGTCATGCCGGGCGCGGTAGAGCCGGACGTGTTCCCAGCCGGTTTGTTCGCGAGGAGTGATGCGGGCGATTTCTTCCGGCGCCGAATCCACGGCAATTCCCATTTCCTCGGCCAGCTCCCTAACAGCGGCGGCGGGGTAGTCCTCGCCGGCGTCGAGATGGCCGGAAACACTGGAGTCCCAGAGGCCGGGGCAGAGGTCTTTGAGCGGTGAGCGTTTCTGGAGCAAGAGGTCGCCGCGTTTGTTGAAAACGAAAACGTGGACAGCGCGGTGGATGAGCTTTTGCGCATGGACCTCCGCGCGGGTGGCCGTGCCGGTCACTTGATCGTTGGTATCCACCACGTCGAAGATTTCCCCAGCCTTCTGCGGGAGATCCTTGAGCGGGTGGGGATCAAACGCGCGGGTGAGATCGACCCATTGCTCGAGTGTTAGTTCCTCTCCTCTAACCGTTTCTTGGACGCCGAGTCCGGCGGTGACCTCCGACCACGCCGGGCCGTCGTCGGGGAGTTGTTTTTTGAGCTGCTTGCGGCGTTGGGAGAATCCGCGGCGGACGAGTTCGTCAAACAACCGGTAATCGAACACCGGCAGTCCGCTCGTTCTTGGGCGCAGGACCGCCACGCTGGAATCGATCTTCGGCTGCGGATAGAACGCCTCGGGCGGGACGGTGCGCAGCGGTTGCACCTCCCAATTCGCCTGCGTTCTGAGCGAGAGAATGCCGTAGTCCTTGGTGCCCGGTTTCGCGGCAAGCCGGTCGATGACCTCCTTCTGCAACATGATCACTGCACGCTCGAAGGGATGCGGGCGGCTGAGCAGGTTTTTCATGATCGCTCCGCCGCAGGAGTAGGGGAGGTTTCCGAGAAATTTCAACGGGCGGTGTTTGAAGAGCGTCCGGCCGTCGAATTTCACTCCATCCGCGTGATGGACTTCCACGCTGGGCTCAGCATTGAATTTCTCCTTCAGTGCCGCCGCGAGCCGGGCGTCGAATTCGATGAGGATCAGCTTCCGGACTTTGCCGACGAGGTGCATACTCAGCGAGCCGGTCCCTGGCCCCACTTCGACGACCGCATCGTTTGCGGAAATTTCTAACTGCGAGACGATCCAGCGCGCCATGTTCGGATCGATGAGGAAATTTTGCCCGAGCTGCTTGCTGG
>JBBQDJ010000155.1:0-8215 GCA_038319595.1 Verrucomicrobiales bacterium | reverse complement strand
ATCGAAAACGCGGCGGGATTTGTGGAGGCGCGGGCCGTTTTCGGCGGAGCCGGAAAGCACGGCTTTGGCGTATTTCGCGACGTCGAGGTCGCTGTTGCCGACGTCCGCCATGGTTTCGCGGACGTTTCCGGTATAATCTTCCGGAAGGTAACGCGAATCAGTCCGCGGATAGGTGATCATCTTGTGCTTTTCATAGAGCGCCTGGGCGATCTGAAGCGTGCCTTTCGCGGAAAACGGGGCCTCACGTTGGAGGGTGGTGAGGTCGTAAAGCTGCGGGGAAATCTGGGTGTTTGCCTTCTTTTCCTCGGTGACCTTGCCGGTCTTGCCAGTGCAGCGGGCGACGATGGACTCGGCGGTTTGCTGGTCCCAAATGCGCTCCGGTTTCGAGAGTGGGGCGTTTTCGTCCTTTTTCCAGGATTCGTCGATCCACTTGCCGAGGTATTCGCCGGCCTGGACGCCGAAAGTGGCGTGGACTTCGAAATAGGGCGTCGGTCTGAACGCACGGATTTCGGCCTCGCGCTGGGCGAGGATGGCGAGCGTCGGCGTTTGGACACGGCCGGCGGCGGTGATGTTGAATCCGCCGTGGCGGGAATTGAAGCAAGTGAGGGCGCGGGTGGCATTGAGGCCGACCAGCCAATCCGACTCAGAGCGGCACTTGGCGGCATCGGCGAGCGGCTTCATCGACTCGCCGGAGCGGAGATTTTTCCAGGCTTCGAGGATGGAGTCATTGGTCATCGACTGCATCCAGAGGCGCTTCACGGGCTTGGTGATTTCGCCGATGTCCAGGATGTAGCGGAAAATCAGCTCACCCTCGCGGCCGGCGTCGCAGGCATTGACGATGAGATCGACATCCTTGCGCTTGGCGAGCTTGAGCACCTGCTTGAGGCGGGCCTCAGAGTCCGGGATGGGATCGAGGTCGAACTTGTCCGGGATGGCAGGCAGCACGGTGAAATTCCAAGGGAGTTTCTTGCCGTTCGGCCCCATCGGCAACCGCAGCTCGACCAAGTGGCCGACTGCGGAAGTGATGATGGCGGTGTCGTTTTCGAAGAAAACATCGCGGCCGGAACCATTTTTTTCAAACTTACCGAGAACCTTGGTGAGGACCTTGCCCAGGTCGGTCATGACGCTGGGCTTCTCGGCGATGATGAGTGTTTTTCCCATGATAAAAGCGGGCCGTTAAGTGGCTGTAGGGGGAGGGACTAGGCTGGCGAGTGAGGATTTGGCAAGCCGATTGGTAAAATTTCGATGCTGGCGCGGTGATCTCAACCGGAATTTGGACCATGGGCGGGATCCTGCTGAGGCATCGGGTTTCGTTCGGTGAAAGCCGGTTCGAAGGCATCGCGTTTACCACCCTCCATCATGATCCGTCACGTTCTTGTCCTCTGCGTCGCTGCATTCCCTGTCTTTTCCCTCCACGCCCAATCCCCACCGCTACGGGTGGCGATTCTCGGGGACAGCATCACTTACGACGGGCGCTGGGTGACGCGGGTCGAATCCGCGTTGCGAGGCACTCCCGGATTCGCGGCTGCGGAAATGGTCAATCTGGGCCTCTCCAGCGAGACGGTTTCCGGGTTGTCGGAACCCGGGCATGCGGGCGGGAAATTTCCGCGTCCCTGTCTCGACGAACGGCTTGGACGGATCCTTGACGGCTACAAGCCCGCATTGGTCTTGGCCTGCTACGGGATGAATGACGGGATTTATCTCCCGCTCGATGAGAGCCGGTTCAAAGCGTTTCAAGATGGTATCTTGAAATTGAAGGCCGCAGTGGAGAAGTCAGGCGCACAGATCATTTTCGTGACCCCTCCCCTTCATCAGGCGGACACCATTTCCGCCGATCCGAAGCGCTACGATGCTGTCCTGGATGCCTATGGCACCTGGCTGGTCTCCCGCCGCGGCGATGGCTGGCAGGTCATCGATATCCGTCCTGACTTGAAACAAGCCGTCGCCAGTGAAAAGGCGAAAAATCCCGCCTTTATCTATGCCAAGGATGGCGTTCACCCCGGTGACGAAGGCCACCGCTTCATCGCGGACTCCATCACCCGCCAACTTTGGCCGATTTTGAAACTTCCCGGCTCACCCACTCTTCCGGACCCCAGTTCGTTGGACATCCTCAAACGTCGAGATGAGGTGCTGAAACACGCTTGGCTCACCAAAACCGGCCACAAAAGGCCGGGGGTGCCGGTGGGAATGCCGCTCGACCAGGCCGAAGTCATGGCGACGAAACTCATGGCGGAATACCGTGATGCCGCCACCCGCAAGGCTTCGGACTGGAACGGCTACGAACGGCTCGATTTCAACTTCGAAAACCGGAAAGCGCTGCTCGTCCGCCCGAAAGCCGCCGCACCGGGGAATCCCTGGATTTGGCGCACCGAGTTCTTCGGCCACGAACCGCAGGGAGACATCGCCTTGTTAGGGAAAGGGTTTCACGTCGCTTATATTGATATGCAAAATCTCTATGGGGCGCCGGTTTCCATGGAGGTGATGGACCATTTTCATGCGCATCTCACGCGGACTTTCAGCCTATCCAGCAAGGTGGTGCTCGAGGGATTCAGCCGCGGCGGGCTGTATGCCTTCAACTGGGCCCAACTGCGGCCGCAACAGGTCGCAGGGCTCTATGTCGATGCTCCGGTGTGCGACTTCAAGAGTTGGCCCGGTGGCAAGGGCAGCGGCAGCGGTTCGCGGGGCGATTGGGCCAAGCTCCTCAAGGTTTACGGCTTCACTGACGAGGCCCAGGCACTCGCATGGCCCACCAATCCAGTGGACAACCTCGCCCCCATGGCCAAGGCGAAGATTCCGGTTTTCGCGATCGTCGGTTCCGCCGATGACACCGTTCCTGTTAGCGAAAACATCGACATCGTGGAAAAGCGCTATCTTGAAATGGGTGGGAAAATCGAGATCATCCGCAAGCCCGGCGGAGGACATCACCCCCACAGTTTGAAGGACCCCGCGGCGATCGTGAAATTCGCGGTCGGGTGCTATCCGTGAGGTGATCCATTCGGCTTTGGCGGGTGGAAATTTCGGGGCGGATTGACAGACGGGTCGAGGCGGAGTTTGCTGACGCCGATGCCACCCGATTTCCCAAGAATCAATCAACCCGGAATCCACGGGTCCTCCGGGTGTATTTCAAAAATCGGATGATCAAGGGAAAAGCCAACAAGCTTCGTCCTGAGGGACATGTGCTGATCCCGGGAACCTTGATCGGGTCGCTGTCGATTTTACTGGTGACGGGCTTGGCGGCACTTGGGATTCTGAATCGGCTGAATCTGCTGATCGCCAGAATGACGGGGTCAGGGAAGGCTGGCGAATTTCCGAAAGAGTTGCCGGCCGGGTTGATTTGGCTAGGAGCCATTGTTTTCACCTTCGGCGTTTCCTTTTCCATCCTTGAAGTGTCCGGCACCTGGCGGCGGGTGATGTTGTGGGTGACGGCCTTGGTCGTCGTCTCCGGGTGGGCACCGGTTCTGGCGCTGGCAGCCCGTTCTCCCGATATCGCGGCACCTTGGATCGCCACCCTGTGGGCCGGAGTCTGCGCCCTAGTCTATGCAGGAAATCACCAGATGCCCAGTGATGGCATTTCACGAAATCCGGTGAACGATTCCCTCGATGAAACGCGCTGACTTCCCTGAACCCGTGAAGGCGCTGATCGCCGAACTGAAACGTCTGCCGGGCGTGGGGCCGCGCAGCGCCGAGCGGATTGCCGTCTGGTTGTTGCAAAGTCCGAAAGCGAACTCAGCGCCGCTCGCCGAGTCGTTGCTCGCCGCCAAGGAAGCCGTCCGCCCTTGTCCGGGGTGCGGATTTTTCGCGACCGGGGAGGGTTGTACGGTGTGTGATGATCCGTCGCGCGACGATCAAATTCTCTGCGTCGTCGAGCAGGCGACCGACGTGTTGCCGCTTGAACGATCCGGCGCTTTCCGTGGCAGGTACCACTGTCTCGGAGGAAAACTTTCGCCGCTCGACCGGGTCTCGCCGGAGGACCTACGCATTCCATCGCTCGTTCGCAGGATTGAAGCCGCGAGCGGAGAAATCGAAGTCATCCTCGCACTCGGTTCGGACGTCGAGGGCGAAGCGACCGCCAATTATTTGGCGGATCTTCTTCGTGGTCGGAACTGCCGGCTTACCCGGATCGCCCAGGGACTTCCTGCCGGAGGTGGCCTCGAACATGCCGACGAACTCACCCTGATGCGCGCCATGCAGGGCCGTCGCAGCGTTTGATTCCCCAAATCCCGCCGACAAACGGGGTTGTCATCGGGGTTCACTATTGGTATAAACCTTTAAATCCGTGCAGCCAACCTCTCCAATGGAAGATTCAATCAGTCCGATCACCCGGCTCCAGCGGGTGGCGGTGCTCTTGATCTTCATGGCGGTGACGATCGTTCCGGCACACTCCGCAGCGCCCGCCGCCGGAGGATGGGAAGTCACCAAGATCGACGGTCGCGAATACGTGTCTATCGAAGGCATCAAGAGCTTTTATAATTTCACCAAAGTTTCCCGCTCGGGTGGTTCCGTGGTTCTGGAAAATCCGAAGATCAAGATGCAACTCAAGGTGGGTGGCAACGAGTGCCTGATGAACAATGTGAAGTTCGTTTTCAGTCATAACATCGAGACCCAAGGAGAAAAAGTTTACGTCTCACGGGTGGACTTGGGGAAATTGATCGATCCGGTCCTGCGGCCTAACTACATCCCGAACGCCGGTGACTTCCGTACGGTGATTCTCGATCCCGGCCACGGCGGTAAGGATCCCGGCGCCACCAATCCTTATGGCACCGAGGCGAACTACAACGTCAAGGTCGCCGGGATGATCCGGAAAAAACTGGAGGAAAAAGGCTACAAGGTCGTCATGACCCGGAATACCGATGTCTATCAGTCGCTTCAGGAGCGCGTGGACTTCGCCAATGCCGTCAAGGAGAACGCGGTTTATGTTAGCATCCATTTTAACTCCGGCGGCAGCTCTGCCCGTGGCGTCGAGACCTTCACCTTGTCGCCGCCGGGCGTGTCGCACTATGGCAGTGATTTCAAAGCATCTGACAACCAGACCCGCGCGGGCAACGAACATGACTCGGCCAATATCGCCCTCGCCACCGCCGTCCACGGCACCATCCTCTGGAAACTCGGGAAAAACACCCTCGATCGTGGCATCAAGCGTGCCCGCTTCAGCGTCCTCTCCGGCGTCCGCCATCCGGCGATTCTGCTAGAAGGTGGCTTCATGAGCCATCCCTACGAGGCCAGGCTTATCCAAAACGAGGCCTATCAGACCGCCATCGCTACCGGGGTGGTCGAAGCCATCGGCAAATACCGGTTCGCCGTCGGCCGCAAGCCCGCCCCCGCGCCGAACAACTGACTCGTGGTTGGCGGGTTCATTTCAGAGAGTGCTATACTGTCGCGCATAATCATTTGGGGAAACAAGTCACATAGCGTTCTACCGGAGCGCTGGCTTTAGCCGGCCAGATTCCATTTAGGATGGATGATTTGGCAGCCAAGCCGACTGAAGTCAGCGCTCCATTTCGCATAGCGAAATCACAAATCTTGATGCGCAACAGGATAGGACCGTCCCGCGCCAAGGATGGCCTCCACCATCCGCAGCGCCTCCACATTCGGCCGCACCGAATGCACCCGGTGCAGCATCACCCCTTTCTCACGGGCGGCGGCGGTGAGGGCCACCGTCGGCCACTCGCGAGCCTCCAGATCTCCGGTGCCCAGCACGCGGCCGATGAACGACTTCCGCGAAACGCCTAACAAAATGGGTTGCCCGCCTGTGAAGATTTGATCAAGCGCGCCCAGCAGCGCGAGATTGTGTTCTAGGTTTTTCCCGAACCCGATGCCCGGATCGAAGCACAAGGCCCCGACCGCGATACCCGCAGCCGTCAGCGTCACCCGCCGCTCTTCGAAAAACGCACCCACTTCTGCTACCACATCCGTGTAGGTGGGCGACTCCTGCATCGTCCGTGGGCAGCCCTGCATGTGCATCACCACCACGCCCACTCCACCCGCTGCGCAGACCTCCGCCATCGCCGGATCCGCCAGCAAGCCGCTCACATCATTCACCACGTCCGCGCCGGCGTGGATCGCCGCCCTCGCCACCGCAGCTTTCGACGTGTCGATGGAGATCAAGCCGTCCCACTCAGCCCTCAATGCGCGGACGACCGGCACCGTTCGCGCGATTTCCACCTCCTCCGGCACCACCGCCGCACCAGGACGCGTCGATTCCCCGCCGATGTCGATCAACTCAGCACCCTCCCGGATCATCCGGCGGGCGTGCGCCAGAGCAGTGGCCAAGCCGCAATGGGCACCCCCGTCCGAGAACGAATCCGGCGTCACGTTGAGGATTCCCATCACCCGTGCGTGGCAGTTGAGGTCCATTGCGCCTCGTCGGGTGGTCCAGATCATGAAGGAAAAATGGCGGCTTGCAGCGTCCGCCGATGATCCGTAGTTTGTCACCTATGAACGCGCTGGCAACTTTGAAAACCCTTAGCTTCGCTCTCGCCCTCTTGCTTCTCGGCCCTGCCTGCCGCGGAAGTGAGATGGAGGACGTCGAGGGGCCGAACGTCCGCTTCATGCGCCATGAGGACGGATCGAAGTCGGTCTTCATCCGCAGTCCCGACAACAAGACCCTCACCAAGAAAACCTTCTCTGCAAACGGTGTGATCACCATGCTCACCACCTATCGGATGGACTCTAACGGTAATCCGCTGGGCTGCAAGATCCGCGACGGCAGCAATGTGGAACTCTTCAAGGTCAGTTACGGCTACCATCGCGTCACCGGCCAGTTAGTCGAGGAACTGATGTTTGATTCGCGGGTCAAGCGCATCAACCCGAACAACGCCAAGCAAGAAATGCCCGTGCAGAAGCTCGTTTACATCTACGATGCCGAGGGCAAGCGCAGCGCCCCCATCGCCTACAACCTGCTCCCCGGCAGAACCTTCGAACAGGTCTTCGGCATTAAATCCTCCGCCCTCGAGTCGAACCCGTTCAAAGAGGACGGTTCTTACAAATCCGGCGGCCGCTGAGCCGCCGAAGTCCTGCATGTTGGCAAAACGGGTGATCTTCGAAGGCCGCGTCCAAGGCGTCGGTTTTCGCTATACGGTCAAGGACCTCTCGCGCGGCTTCGAAGTCTGTGGCTGGGTCAGAAACCTGCCCGACGGTAGCGTCGAACTCGAGGTCATGGGCGAAACCGAAGAGGTCGAATCCTTCATCAAGGAAATCGCCGAGGAATCCAGCGTCGCCCATCAGATTAAAAATCTAACCGCTACTAAGATTCCGCTGTTGGAGAACTGCTCGGGCTTCAGAATCGAGCGCTGAGCCGACCACCTCCGAAAAACAGCATTCTGCGGGCGCGTGCAACCGCTTCAAGCGGCTGAGTAAGATCACGATGTCTCGCCGTGGAAACGATGGCGGCCGTCTTGGCTCACCTGGAAATGAAAAACCCTCCGACTCTTTCGAGCCGGAGGGTAAAACCAAGTATCGTATCTCTTTATCCAGTAGAATCAAAGCTGACGGTCGAAGATTACTCCTTTCACCCCGGTTCCGCTATCACGCGATGACGTAGGGCGTCGTGAGGGCGATTCCGAGATTGCCCGCCCCCTGCGAGGCTGTTATGCCATGTTCAACCATGAAAATCTTCGCTCTTTCCGTGCTGCTGCTCACTCCGATTTTAATCGCACAGGAGACTCCTCCCATTGATTTCGAAGCCCGCCGCCAATCGGTCGTGGATTTGAAAAGCCACCTCGAGATGCGTGAACAGCGTCTCACTGAAATCGCCACCGACATCCGTTCCCTCGACGACCGCAACGAGAAACGCATTGACTCCATCGTGAATACCCTGAGTGGCCTCAAGGATTCCGAATCCTCGAAGACCCGGATCAACGCTCTTAAAGGTGAGGTCATCGAAGGCCTGCGGAAATCGATTACTATCTATCAAAGCAAACGCCGCGACATTTTCGAACGCCTCCGGACCGACAAGTCCGGTGCTGTGCAGGCACTCACGGGTGATCTTGAGAAGTTCGATGCCCGCACTCAAAAGCGCGTTGATCAGATCCTGGAACTCGCGAAAAGCATGCCGGCCCGCGAGGATGTCGATAAATACGAATCCGACGGTGGCAACTACTTGAACGGTTGGTATGAAGAGACCAGCCGGATCAGCGAAGAATGGAAGCAGAACCGCCGCCAGGGTGTCGCCACCGAGAAAAGCTTGCGTGAACTCCGCGAGGCGCTCGAGAAATCC
>JBBQDJ010000154.1:0-8236 GCA_038319595.1 Verrucomicrobiales bacterium | reverse complement strand
CGAGTTCGCCGGTCAGGCCAGCATGGTCATCTGGACCACGACGCCATGGACACTTCCTGCCAACCTCGGCATCGCGCTTCATCCGGAGTTCACCTATGTTGTTGGGAAGTTCATCAAGGATGACATCGTCGAAACCTTCGTAATTGTTAGGGAGCTCGTCGGCGCGTTCACCGAAAAAACTGGCTTCGCGCTGGCGGAAACGATCAAGGAAAGCAAGGGCAAGGCGTTCGAAGGCTTCGAAGCAGGCCATCCGTTTCTCGATCGCACGTCGAAGCTGATCCTTGCGAATTTCGTCACTACCGAGACCGGCACCGGCGCGGTGCACATCGCTCCCGGCCACGGCGCGGACGACTACGTGGCGGGCCAACAGAACGGCTTGGCGGTTCTATCACCGGTCGATAACGAAGGAAAATTCACCGAAGAAGCCGGCCTGGCGGAACTCGTCGGCATGCATGTTTTCAAATCGAACGCCCGCATCATCGAGATCCTCAGCGAAAGCGGTCATCTGCTCGGCCAGGAAGTTTACAAGCACTCCTACCCGCATTGCTGGCGCTCGAAAACGCCGATCATTTTCCGCGCGGTCGAGCAGTTTTTCATCTCGCTCGAAACGTTACGTGGCCAGGCACTAACGGAAATCGACAAGGTCGAATGGCTGCCCGCCTGGGGCCGCAACCGCATCTACGGCACGGTCGAAAGCCGTCCGGATTGGTGCATCTCTCGCCAGCGCACGTGGGGCGTGCCGCTGCCGGTTTTCTTCGATGAAAATGGTGGGGTCATCATTTCTTCAGACCTCGCGCTCAAGGTCGCCGACCTCGTCGAAACCCAAGGCACGAACGTTTGGTTTGAAAAAACCGATGCCGAACTCGCCGCTCTGCTAGGCCTGCCCGCCGGGGTGAAAAAATGCCGTGACACCCTCGATGTCTGGATCGACTCCGGGTGCTCCCACGCCGCTGTTCTCGACGCGCACCCGCAACTGAACTGCCCGGCCGATCTCTATCTGGAAGCGACCGACCAGCATCGCGGCTGGTTCCAGAGTTCGCTGATGCTCAGCACCGGCTATCGTGGCATCGCGCCCTACAAAACCGTGATGACCCACGGGTTCGTCGTCGATAAGGACAAGAAGAAGATTTCAAAATCCGATGCTGCAAAGTCAGGAAAGCCGACTGATGCCGCGCACTTCTACAACCAATACGGCGCCGACATCGTCCGCCTGTGGGTTTCCTCCGTGGATTGGCAGAATGAAGTGCCGTTCGGTGAGGATCTTTTTAAGCAGGTCGCAGAGCCGTATCGCCGCTTGCGCAACACCCTGCGTATTTTGTTAGGAAATCTCGATGGTTATCATCCGTCTTCATCTCCAATCTCTAATCTCCAATCTCCAATCCCTCTTCTAGACCGTTGGATTCTCGAACGCCTTCACTCCGTCACTGCCGAGTGCCTCGCGGCCTATGAAGCCTACGAGTTCCGCAAGGTCTTCAACGCGCTCAACCAATTCTGCACCGCAGATCTATCCGCCATCTATATCGATGCGACCAAGGACCGCATGTATTGCGATGCTGCGGATTCTCCGCGCCGCCGAGCCTCGCAGGCCGCGATGCATGAGATCTTCACGAGCATCGCGAAATTGTTAGCTCCGATCCTCGCCTACACCGCCGACGAGGCATGGGAGCACGCGGAGTTCACCGAAGGCACCGTCCACGAACAGGATTTTCCCGTAGCGAATCCCGCCTTTGCCCCTGGCGAGGCGACGAAACAAGCGACCCGTCTTTTCGAGATCAAATACGCCATCCAGACCGCGATCGAAGCCCGCATCCAAGCCAAAGAATTCACCCGCAACACCGAGGCGGATGTTTCCCTAACTATTCCTACGGTGGATGCCCCATTGCTCGATCTTCTCAACGACCGCGCCTTTTCCACCGAATTCTTTATCATCGCCGGTCTCACCGCCACGATAGGCGAGGAACTCAGCGCCACCGCCCGCAAGACGGATCACTCGCTCTGTCCGCGCTGCCGGAAACACGAGCCGCTGGTCGAAAGTGGGTTGTGCGAAAGGTGTGATGAAGTTTGTGCATGATCCTCGATAGGACCCATAAGACTGATAGGACCCATTCGTTGCATGAATTTTAAAAACCTCCTCCTCTTCCTCGCGCTGCCGCTCTACGTGCTCGACCAGATCACGAAATTCTGGACGGTGACGCATTTTCCCGATCCGCCGCCTGGGTATTCGTCTTCGATGGTGGTCCAGCCGGTCGTCGAGAATTTCTTCCATTTGGTGCGGGTCCATAACCAGGGAGTCGCATTCGGTTTCGGCAACGGCACGTCGTGGGCTCCGATTGTTTTCCTGTTCGTGCCCCTGCTGGCGCTGACCATGATCCGGATTTTCTGGAAGAAAGGGGTCTTCAATCATCCGCTTTCAAAGGTGGCGGTCGCGCTGTTGCTTTGCGGGATTTTTGGCAATCTGACCGACCGGCTGGTCCAAGGGTTTTTGTTGGATGCCTACAAGACTGCCGGCTTCTGGGGGAGATTGTCAGAAGGCTACGTGGTCGACTTCCTCTCGTTCAAAGTTCCGTTTTATGACAAGATCGCGCCTTCGCAAGAAGGTTGGTGGCCGGCCTTCAATGTGGCGGATTCGTGTATTTGCGTGGCTGCGGTGTTGTTGTTCATCGGCGGGTTGCGTGAAGAGCAGGTGGCGAAGAAGAAGGCTTGAGGAAAGTGTCTCGGCTGTCTCAGCCGAGAGCGGAGGACGGAAAACCGGCTGAGACAGCCGGGACACGTTGCGTTAGGCAGGTCAAGTCGTGCCCGAAATTTCAAAAAGCTTCCTTTCGGAGTTCCCGATCATTCGTGGTCAGCCACTAAATGTAGCGTGGATTTTGAATTGACGCTACCGGATGTATGCCTACTATCCGCCCGTTGCTCCCCACCAACTTTCATGCGTTGCGTCCAATGCGGTTCCCTCAAAGACAAAGTCCTCGATTCCCGATCCTCGAAGGACGGGACATCGATCCGGCGGCGGCGGGAATGTCTCAAATGCACTTACCGTTACACCACCTACGAACAGATCGAGCGCACGGAACTGCGCGTGGTGAAGCGCGACGGCACTCGCGAGGCGCTCAACCGCGAGAAGCTCATGAGCGGATTGATCAAGGCCTGCGAGAAGCGGCCGGTGCCGATGGATCGTCTGGATCGCGCGGTGGAAGAAATTCTAACCGACCTGCACAAGGACCACGTCAGCGAGGTGCCGTCCGCCATCATCGGCGGCAAGGTGATGGACAAGCTCCATCAGATCGATCCCGTGGCCTACGTCCGCTACGTCTCCGTCTATCGCCAGTTCGAGGATGTGAACGAGTTCATCGCGGAAATCCAATCGCTTTCCCGTCGTGCCGCGCGCGATCCTTTCCAGCGGCGCCTGTTCAAGGACTGACAGTATCCCCTTTCAACGGACTCTCCCCAAACCTCCAGCCCCACATTATCCTCCCCGCCAAACCGACTCCGTGATCTCCCTCATCGGCAATCGCCCCGCGCTTCAGATCGGACGCTACCAAGTGATCGATTACGATACCGCGTGGCTGGATGACGCCCTGCAACGGGCGGCAGCGGCTGCGGAGCATGAGGATTTCCCTTTCGTGGCGGATATTCGCAGCGGCATCGTCCAGTATTTGGAAACGAAGTGTTCGCTGAAGCTGCTGCACCTTGAAGAGCTTTTCGATCGCATGCGGAAGATGCTGGTGAAGATCGGTTGTGAGCGAATCGCCGAGAAGTTAGAGCCACTCGCTCCCCCGGTCACCGTCTCGCTGGTGCGTGCGGCGATGGAGGCTGGAAACGGCTTCGAGCTCGCGTTTTTCGAAACCCTGCGTCTGGAATTGGGCGAACTGCGGCTGGCAGGAGCCGAGGAAATCCGTTTCACCGGACTGCGTGAAAGCTCGTTGATTCTTCGCGGCACCGCGAAGTGGAACAAGCATTGCGAGAACCTGCTGGTTGAAATTGAGGCGTTTCTGAAAGCCTGGGACCGGGACCAAGCGGTGGACGAGCGTCAGGTGCGGCTGTGGGTCGAGAGCGAGAATTGAGGTGGAGGGGCGTGGGTCGATTTCGGACTGCGGGGACACGTCCCCGCTTTCACACTGGCCGACATGTCGGCCAGTGAATAAGCTCCGACCTGTTGGATCAGTCCGAAAGGATCAACCCACCAATCTGAATTTTATGGACCACTCGTCTCGATCAAGATCGCGAATACTCCGGAGGTCTTGACCGGTTCAATGGTGGATCACTTTCCAACAGGAAAACGCGCAGCGAGCCATTGCTCTAGCAGCAGGGGCCAGGTGGCGAGATCGCCCTTGCCTTTCAGTCCGTAGCCATGGCCGCCGGATTCGAAGAGGTGGAGCGAGACCGGCACCTTGTTCGCCTTGCAGGCGGCGGCGAACTGCAGGCTATTGCGGCAGTCCACCATGTCGTCGGAGGTGGTGAGCAGGAACACTGGCGGCGTGTCCTTGGTCACCGCCTTATCGGTGGAGTATTTCTCCATCGCTGCGGCCGAGGGCTCCTTGCCTAACAAATTGTTGCGCGATCCGCCGTGGGCCAGCGGGCTGGTCATAGAGATGACCGGATAGATCAGAATCGCGAAGTCGGGGCGGCAGCTTTCCCGGTCGATCGCGTCCTTGCCTTCCTCCGGAAATGCATCCCCGAAGCGAGTGGCACAAAGACTCGCCAGATGGCCGCCGGCGGAGGATCCCATCACGCCGATTTTCTTCGGATCGACGCCCCATTCCGCGGCTTTCGAACGTGCGGTGCGGATAGCCCGGCGGGCGTCGAGGAATGGGACGGGAAACTGATAGCCAAGTGCGGCGTTGCTGCTGACGCGGTATTTCACGACGATGCCGGCGATGCCGCGTTCGTTGAGCCATTTCGCATAATCGTGGCCTTCGTGGTCGGCGGCGAGGATGCCGTAGCCGCCGCCGGGAAGGATCAGCACGGCGGCACCGGTCGATTTCGTCTTGTCTGGCAGATAGACCTGATACTGGGGAACTTCGATGTCGGTTAGGCGGCCACCTTCGCCGGTTTTCTCGGTTCCGGCAGGCGGAGCTTTCGCGCCGGGTGCCTCATCGGGCCACAGGTTGGTCCACCCGGCGGAGGCTAGCGGCGCGAGGAGGGTGGCGATCAGGAGGGCGACTCGTTTCATGGTGGTTCGGCGGGTTTATTTTTTCAGTTTGATGCGGGCGGGTACTTCCTTGATGGGAATGCCGGCCTTGGTAAGTGAATCCCAAATTTTAAGAAGGCGCTCGAGTGGAATGCTGGCATCCGCCTCGAGTTCGAGTTTCCGCCCGGGGTTCGCTTTCTGATAGGCGGCGAGGTAGGATTCCAGCAGACCTTCGGGCACCGCCAGTGAGTCGAGTGTGACATTCCCTAACGGATCAACAGCGATGACCGAACGAACGTCGGCGACGGTGTCGGACGGGATCTCGCGGACGGTTGGTAGTTCGATGCGCAGGACATCGCGCGGCTTCTTGAAGGCCGTGGAGACAATGAAGAAGACCAGCAGCACGAAGAGGATGTCGATCATCGGAATGACCGCGATCTGGCTGCGGGTGGTTTTCGGACGGTGGAAACGCATGGGGTATCAGGCGTTGGAACCGGGTTTCTCACAGACCGAGGCGAGGTGGGCGAGCAGCGATTCCAGCCGTGCGGTGAGCATTTCGATGCGGCGGGTGAAATAGCCGTGGGCGATGACGCAGGGCACGGCGATGGCGAGACCGACGATGGTGGTGGTGAGCGCTTCGGCGATGCCCTTGGCGATGGCGAGGTGGTCCGAGTTGTCGCCGAGGCCTTCGAAGATTCTAACGAGTCCTGAGGCGGTGCCGAGAAGTCCGAGCAGGGGGGCGATGGTGATGACGGTGTCGAGGACGCCGATGCCGGAGTGGAGATGGACGGTTTCCTCACGGGCAGCGGACTCGACCGCGTGGGTGATTTCGCTTCTCGGCCTGCCACTGTTCCTAACAGCGACGGCGGACATCCGGGCGAGGGTGCTGTTTCCTTCGTTGAACTTTTTCACGATAGAATCCGCTTTGTCGGTCACGAGGTGTTGTTGAAATTGTTCCACCTCACGGGCGAGCTTGGCAGGGACCACCCGGCTGCCGGAGAGGGAGAGGAATTTGTAGAGGATCGCCATGACGCCGGCGACCGAGGTGATGGCGAGGGGAATCATGAAAACGCCGCCGCGCTGGAGGAAATCCCATGCGGTTTGGAAACCGTTGGTTGGAGTGGCGGAGAGGATGAGGTCGAGGTGTCCAAACATGATTTGTTAGAATAGAAAGTTGAAAGTGAGTTCGAGCGGTTGTTTCGAGTATTCCTGTTTGAGAGATGCGGGCATGGCCGGAATTTCGGCGTCGCGGATGGAATTGAGAGTGAAGCCTTCCTGAACGCCGATGGTGATCTGGCCGACAAACTCGACGGCGCGGACCTTGCCGCTGGGTTCGACGAAGAAGCGGACCGTGAGGTAGCCCGGCTTGATGAAATCTCGGTGTCGCACGCAGTTGCGCTGCCATTCCAGTTCGACGGCCCGGCTGATGATGGCCTGATAGCGGCCTAGCGGCGTATCGGCGACATTGAGCGCGCTGCGTCCGGTGCGAGAGATCGAACCGACGATGGCGGCCTTGCGTTGGTAGCCGGCGAAGGCGGGGTCGTTGACGGGTTGCGGTGAAGGAGGCTTGGGAAGGTCCGCCGCCTTGGCGGGGGTGCCACCGTCTTTTTCACGCTTCGGTGGAGTGGGTTTGATTTCGTTCGCATCCGCCATTTCCTTCGGCACCGGAACGTCCACGGGATTTTGGCTGTCCAAAAGTTTCTCGCGGGGCGGGGGAGACGAGGTGGTGAGGTCATTTCCTGGCTCGGGGACTGTTTTGCCGGGCGGTAGTTGGCTGGCGATTGTAGGATCTCCGGGCATGGTCGGCACCGGCGGCGCTGCCACGGCCGGAGTGCTCTTGGTGGGCTCGTTTGTCATTTTACCGTCTTGATACCGGCTCTCCGTCGTTTCGAGATCGTCCTCATCCCTCGGCTTTTCGCCGGCTTGCGAAGGAAGTGGTGGTGCCGTGGGATCGGGTGCGCGGTCACTTGTCGCTTGGGTATCGCGCTCACCGATGAAGGCGGCCTTCTCTGGAGGTGCCGCGCTTTGGTCGTCTGAAGTCCTCGCAAACCTGGGTTTTTCGACTTCCTGGATCGGATTGGCGATGACCGCCGTGGCGGTCGAAGCGGCGGGCAGTTCCGGGAAAATCGTCATGATCGTTTCCGTAGCGACTGTGGGAATAGGCGGCACCTTGCGGAGAGAATGCGATTTGATCGCCGCAAACCCGGCGAGGCCCAGAATCACGACGTTCACCACCAGCGAAAGCCCGAGAGCGATCGCCCACAGGCGACCGTCGCTTTTGGATGCGGATGGACCAGTTGTTTGCATTTTCGACAACGGAAGCCTTGCCGGGAAATCTTCCGGGCGCAATCCGGTAATCAGGGGGGCGGATTCCACACGCATTGTGTCGCACCTGTCACATGGCTCGGGCCCGAATAAGGCGAAATCTTCACATGACAATGTCGTGACGATTTAAGTTTAGCTCCGCCAGCGGTCGACTCCTAAAGACTTCGATCCATGAGCCGCACCGCCAAGATCTGTTTCACCAAGACAAGCTCCCAGACCTTCATCATTTGTGTTTGCAGCGCACTGGGAGTTCAAATTTCGTTTTCCCAATATCACCACGATCATGATCACGACCATGCCGCGCCGGTTCCCCCGGCGCAGCGCCGGACGCAAGTGTGTAGCGAGCAACTTGCGAAAATCCTAACTGCCGAGAGAATCGCCCAAGAAGCAACACGCGAACCCATCAAACTTCCACCTCTCCCTGAAGGTGTGGAAGATCTCTCATTCCAAGAGTTCTTCAAGAACCCTGTCGGCCCCCGGGGCCTGGAGCCAAGTTCCAAGCTTCTTTCGCTGAACAGCAAACGAGTCAGGATTTTGGGATACGTGGCTGAGATGCAGCGTAGCAACAAGCGCAACATCATCTTCGCACCGGTGCCGCTGAAACCACAGCCAGAGGAATACGGCCTCGCCGATGAAATTCCAGCCACCCACGTGTTAGCCAACCAACAAGCCAATAGTCAGGAATGACCGTGAAGACCTGGTTTACAAAACCAAGCGTGAAAAATTCAACGCCGTTGCCGACGAAATCGTTGATCTGATCAGCAAGGGAAGGCCAAGTCTGGT
>JBBQDJ010000153.1:0-8249 GCA_038319595.1 Verrucomicrobiales bacterium | reverse complement strand
GTCCTACGTCAAAGACAAGTGGGAGTTGCTATCCGACCACGGCCTCACCAGCTATGCCATTTCTAACCACCTCGTCGGCCAAGCGGTTTGCGACCTCATCGACGAGCGCCACAAGGCGATCCTCTCGCCCGCCGTCTGGGGTGATGGAAGTCCGGAAGGTGTTCGCAAGCGCGCTGCCAAGCAGATGATCGCCACTGCCAAGGCCGCCCGTTTGTTTTTCAACGCCAAGCCGGGCCGCAAGGGCAAGGATGAGTTTCCCGCAGTGGTCAACGGTTTCACGGGTTCCTCGATCTGGCACTCGATCTACGCATTCCCGCCGACCTCGCAGGAGTATTATGAAAAGGGTTTCAAGGATTTTGCCAAACGCTGGCTGCCCATCCTCGACGCGTTTGAAAAAGTGGATGTCAACTTCGCGCTCGAAGTCCATCCGACCGAAATTGCCTTTGACATCGCCTCCGCCCAACGTGCTCTAGCAGCAGTCGGAAACCACAAGCGTTTTGGTTTCAACTACGATCCATCCCACCTCGGCTATCAGGGCGTTGACTACGTCAAATTCATCCGCGATCTCGGCAAGCGGATCTATCATGTCCACATGAAAGACGTCTGGTGGAACCACGGCGACGGCAGCGTCGGCGTCTTCGGCGGCCACACGAATTTTGGTGACGCCCGCCGTTTCTGGGACTTCCGCTCGCTCGGCCACGGCGACATCGAGTTCGAAGACATCATCGTCGCTCTCAACGACGTCGGCTACCAAGGCCCGCTGTCCGTCGAGTGGGAGGACATCCGCATGGACCGCGTCCACGGCGGCGAAGAAGCTGCGGCCTTCGTGAGAAGCGTGGACTTCCCGACCAGCAACATCGCTTTCGATGCTGCGTTTGATAAATCGAACCAATGAAAATGTAGCGGCGGTCTGCGACCGTCGCTCTCTGTCTTCGTGAGACGCCGCAGATTCTGCGGCGTCTTTTTTGTTCACGAGCTGCTTGGCCCCCTTATCTCACGGCTGCCAGCGAGGCTGCTAACAACTGCGGCACCCTGACACAGGCGATGGCGCCGGATCCCATCAACTCCGCACCGGTGCCGTAGCCCCACAGCACTCCGATGGCGGGGATACCGTTTTGCTTCGCACCGATGACGTCGTGCTCCCGGTCACCGATCATGACGACGTCCGTTAGGCCAATTTGTTCCCGTTCGAGAATGTAAGCGATGAGGTCCGCCTTGTTCGCGCGGGTGCCATCGAGCTCGCTGCCGTTCACGCTAGCGAAATACTGGTCCAAGCCGAAGTGGTCGATGATGCGCTTTGCATAGACCTCCGCTTTGGAGGTGGCGACATGGAGTGTGTGGCCGAGCTGGCGGAGCTCAATCAACGCGTTCTTAACGTCCGGATAGACTTCATTTTCAAACAGGCCGATAGCACCGTAGCGTTCGCGGTAGCTTAACAGGGTGGAATCGAAGCGTTCGTCCGACTCCGGGCCGACCAAGGTTTTCAAGGTTTCGAGAAACGGCGGTCCGATGCACCAAAGAAGACGGTCCGCTTCTGGAACCGGCAATCCGTTTTCTGTGAGTGCGTGCTGGAGGCAATTGATGATTCCCGCACGCGAATCCGTGAGCGTGCCGTCGAGGTCGAAGAGGAGGTGCATGAAGAGGTGGATGGTTGAGAGTTGTTAGTTGTTGGAAAGAGGAAGTGGTGGAGAATATTGATCTTCGCCATCAACTAACAACTCTCAACCATCAACTTCTTCCCTCACTCCGCCGGCACATGCGGCTCGAAGGTCATCGAGCGTTCATGTTCGCGGGCCTTCGCGGCCTTGCGGGCTTGTTGATGAAAATACTCCTGCACGCGGAATGGCTTCTGTCCCTTGGCGCGGACGATGCGTTGTGAACTGCCATCGGGCATCAGGCGGGAGGCCTGAGTGTTATCCTGGAAGAAGGATTCGAGAATTCTAACAAGCCTGCGTTTGAGTGCCGCCTGCTCGATGGGGATCATCAGTTCGATTCGTTTCTCAAGATTGCGGGTCATCCAGTCCGCAGAAGCGATGTAAACTTCGCCGTCACCGCCCTGATGGAAATAGAAAAGGCGCGCGTGTTCGAGAAACCGGTCGATCACGGAAATGACTTCGATGTTTTTCGAATACTTCGGGTCGCCCGGCTTGAGGCAGCAGATCCCACGGACGTTGAGCTTGATCTCGACTCCGGCTTGTGAGGCCTTGTAAAGCGCGGCGATGATTTCGGGATCCTGCAGGGCGTTGATCTTGCCGATGATGCGAGCCGGCAGTCCCTGTTTCGCGCGTTCCGCCTCGCTGGCGATGAGATCTAACAAAGTGGGTTTCATCGCTGTCGGCGCGGGGACGAGGCGTTGGAAACGGAGGAGCTTGGAGCGTCCGGTGACCGCGTTGAAAAACAACGAGGCGTCATTTCCATACTCGGGCTTGCAGGTGAGGTAGGAGAGATCCGTGTAGAGTCTGGCGGTGGTTTCGTTGTAGTTGCCGGTGCCCAGGTGGACGTAGCGGCGAAGATGGCCGGACTCGCGCCGGACGATCAGGCAGATTTTCGCGTGGGTCTTGAGGCCCTTGACGCCGTAGACGATCTGGGCACCGGCGCGTTGTAGTTCGTCGGCGCGGTCAAGGTTGCGGGCTTCGTCGAAGCGGGCCTTGAGTTCCACGAGGGCAGTGACGTGCTTGCCATTTTCCGCCGCCTTGATCAGAGCGTCGATGATCCGAGATTTCCGCGCCGTCCGATAGAGGACCTGCTTGATGGCGATGACGTCCGGATCTTCGGCGGCTTCCTCGATGAGGCGCAGAACCGGCTCGAAAGATTCATACGGGTGATGGAGCAACACATCGTTCGCGGCGATGGTTTCAAACATCGAGACCCCGGGATTGATCGCCGGCGAGTTCTGTGCCGGCCACTCGACATCGCGCAGGTGATCGAAGCCCGGCAGGAATGCGAGTTCCATGAACGACGCTAGTCCCGGCGGGCCATCGACCCGATAGACTTCTTGCGGCGAGACGGCGGTGACCGCCTTGATGACGCGGACGAGATCGCGCTGCGCGTCCGAGCGGAGTTCGAGCCGGACGGTGTCGGCAAAGCGACGGGCAGTTAGAACATCCTCCATTTCATCGGCAAGGTCGCTGGCGTCCTCCTCCTGCACCGCGATGTCGCCGTTGCGGGTGACGCGGAAGGCAGTGGTGGCGGTGACGGTTTCACCGGGGAAAAGTAGTTCCGCCTGATTGGCCACGAGGTCCTCGATCAGGACGAAGGCGTGGCCTTCGCCTTCGATGGTGACGGGGACGCGGCGTCCAAGGGCCTCTGGGATGGAAATCAGCGCGTAGCGGATGGTTTGCGAATCTGGATCATGGAGCCGGCAGGCAACGGTGATCTGAAGCGCGGGAACGATGGGCGAGGCGCTTTCCGGATCGACTGCTAGAGGAGTGAGAAGCGGAAAGATGGAGTCTTCGAACGTCGCTCCAACCTGGGCGGATTGCTCGACACTGAGCTCGCGCGGGTGCAGCGGGTGAATGCCCGCTTTTTCCATCGCCGGAACTAGTATGCCGGTAAGCAGACTGTATTGTTCAGCATGCATCTGGAGAAGGCGCTGGCGCAGGATGGTGAGATTCCGTGCCGGGGTGAAGCCCGAGACATCCGGTGTTTTGCGACCGCTGCGGCGCATGAGCATCAGGCCGCCGATGCGGACTTGAAAGAATTCGTCGAGGTTGGACGCGGTGATGGCGAGAAATTTCACCCGCTCTAACAATGGTAGGTCGTCGCGCAGGGCTTCGTTGAGAACCCGTTGGTTGAACTCGACCCAGGAGAGCTCGCGGTTGAGATAGGGAATGGACATGGGAGAGATTTGAAATGTGAAATTTCAGATTTGAAATTAATTGTCTTCGTCGATGACGACACTGAGGCCGAAGACTTGTTCGAACAGGTCGGCCTTGGAGGCCATGGCGAGGCGTTCGACAGCGGAATCTGCCAGACCGGGGAGGCGGATGCGGAGGAAACCGGATTCGACCCGAATCTCGAGATTGGCGACCCGCTGGGCGTGAGTGCGTTCGAGGGCGTCGGCCACGCGCAGAAGCGCCGCCAGTTTGCAGACCCGGATGCGGTCGTCGGTGCTGAGCGCCGCGTAGCTCGGGTGATCGAGCCGCGGGCCGGAGTGGCGGTGATAGCGGGCGACGAGTGCGACGATGGTGACGTCGAGCCGGTCCAGCCCGAAGACCTCCGAGTTCAAAATCAAATACTCCGAGTGCTTGTGGTGGGCGCGCGGGCTGACATAGGTGCCGACTTCATGCAGGATGGCGGCGACTTGCAGCAGCAGTGCGTCGTGGGGCGTGAGTTGATGGAGGTTCGCGAGCGCGTCAAAAAAGCGTTTGCAGAGATTTCCCACATGCTCGCCATGGCTGGGGTCCGACTGATAGCGTTCCCCGAGGATGCGCGCGGAGCGGATGACTTCCTCGGCAAAGGCACCGGTGAGCTCTTGCGAGACAAGGAGATCGTGCAACAAGCCGTGCTCGTATTCGCTGTTAGGAATGTGGATGTCACGCAGCTTGAGCGTTTCTGCTAGAGCGAGGTTGATCTCCAAGGCGGGGATGAGCGCCTCGGCGGTCTGATAGTCGAGCTGGAATCGTTTCACCAGTTCGACGTCGCTGATGTTGGCCGCATCCGCGGTGAACTGGCGCATGGTTTTCACCGAGCAAACCTGGCTGGTGCCGGTGAGGAAGGAGGCAACGGATTGGATTTCATAGCCGATCAATACGATCCCGTCGACGGTGAGATCGGAATAATCAAAACGGATCTGCGCGAGATTTCCATAGGCATGCTCACGGATCACGCGGAGCATCGCCGCGCCTTCCGCATGGGACCCTTCCACCGCCTCACGGGTCCGGTGGGTGCCCATTCGATAGCTGGTATAACGGGTGATGCGGCCGTTTTGAAACAGCAGGGCACGCGTGTTGCCGGGGCCGACATGGATCACCAGCGTGTTGTCCTTCCGCATGGTCGGCATGTTCGACAGCCGCCGCCGCGTTTTTAGATAGATCAGGCGGGTCATCTCACCGTCGTCGATGGTGCCGACCTTCAGCCCGCAGGCGATGCGGATGCGGTTCATCACTGTCTCGTGGTTGACCGCCTCGCTGAGGATGTTGGTGGCGACGGCACGGGTGACGGCGTGCGGATCCAAGCCGAGTTCCGCCAAGGACTTCTGATAGCCCTTAATGATCGAGACCACCCGCTCGGTCGTGGACGGGCTGACATTGCCGTTGCGGAAGATGTCGCGGGCGATCGGCGCAGGTTGCTCGAGGAAATCGATGGGGGTGAGGGATCCGTCAGCGGACTTTTCCGCGACCATCATCGAAACCGAACTCGCGCCGATGTGCAGCGCCGTGAACAGGTTCTCTGCGACAATGGCCTTTTTTGCGGTCTTGGGGGAGCTCGGCATCGCCCAAAGACAGCGTGCAATCGGCTTTCATTCAACCCCCAATTGCTGACAGGGCGCAGGTTGTGGGAGACAGGGCTTGTCACGGGTGGGGAATGCACGGATAAACGGTCATGCCAGTCACTGGAGCTTTGGAACGATATTTGATCAAGCCGGAGTCCAAAGTGGACTTCGCAAATTACGCCAGCGGTGAGAAAACCTTGTTCCTGGGCGAAAAAGAGGAGTTCGAATCCCAGTTCGACCATTTGCAGGATCAACTTCAGCAACTCCAAAAAATCCTCTACGCGCAGAACAAGCACCGCGTTCTGGTGGTGATGCAGGCGATGGACACCGGCGGCAAGGACGGCTGCATCAAGCATGTCTTTTCGCGCATCGATCCCCAGGGCATCCACGTCCGCTCGTTCAAGAAACCGACCGAGGAGGAGCTCGCCCGCGACTTCCTCTGGCGTGTCCACACGAAGGTGCCCAGCACCGGGCAAATGGTGATTTTCAACCGCAGCCACTACGAAGATATCATCGCTGTCCGGGTGAAGAAAATCTATCCGGATGAGGTCTGGATGCGCCGCCAGCAGCATGTGGTAGATTTCGAAAGGATGCTCGCGGAAGAGGGGACGACGATCGTAAAAATCTTCCTGCACATTTCCAAAGATGAGCAAAAGCGACGTCTCGAATCTCGCCTCCAGAATCCGGCGAAGCACTGGAAATTCAACCCGGACGACCTCGCAGATCGTGCCCGCTGGAGTGAATTCATGACCGCCTACGAGGATGTCATTTCGAAAACCTCCACCGAGCAGGCTCCCTGGTATGTCGTGCCGGCCGACCGCAAGTGGTATCGCAACCTCTGCGTCGCGAGAATCATGCTCGATACCTTGAAGAAACTGAACATGGAGTTTCCGGCCATCGACTGGGATCCGAAGATGGTCCGCATCGAAGATTGAGCTGGAAGCGATGATCCGGTCTATCAGATCTATCCTCCGGCCGTTGGCGATTCTCGCTGCGACGGCCTTTGTCATCTTTTTCATCTGGATCGTCGTGATCGCGGATCGAGGAAACGCGACTCCGTGGTGGTCGGTGATCATCGACCGCCTTCCCTACGGTGACAAAGTGGGACACCTTTGTCTGATAGGAACGATGTCATTCCTATGCAATCTGGCGTTTCCCTCACGGAAACTCGCGAGTTTCATCACAGTGACCACCCTGAGTCTTCTCATCGCCTTGTCTCTGGAAGAGCTGTCACAAGGCTGGATCCAGGGCCGCCATCTGGATCTATTCGACTGGCTCGCCGATCTGGTAGGCCTGGCACTCGGGCAACTTTGCGGGATGAGAGTTCGCAGGGCCGTTTTTGAAAAAGCCGAATCAACCAGCACTCGGTGAGGATTTTAATGGCTGGCAACTTCAATCATCCGGCGTCAATCTCTCGACTGTGACCTACAGGCATGGGATCCATCGCACGGTGTGGCTGATTCTACTCGCTGTCTCGGCAGCGGCTGGGTGGTTTTACGGCAAGGGACTTCTGAATGCCGACCAGCCAATAGGCGAGGCATCCAACTCCCGGGTCATTTCGTCGCATCCGATCGGTCCGGTGTTCGCTGCCGGGTCTCCGCAAGGCTCATGGATGGCGGCGGTGAAAAAGGCCACTCCCGCCGATTTTTCCCGACTGTTGGAAGAGTGGAAAACCGCATTTCCCGAGGGCGAAAATTACTTGGAAGGTCGCCCGGAGAATGCGCTTCGATGGTTGTTCAGCATGTGGTTGGCGAAAGATCCTGAGTCATTTATCGCGTTGGTGACGAGAACCGATTTCGACTACTCCCACTGGGGAGCTGAAGTGATGGTGCGGATGATGCCCGAAAAAACAGCGGAACTCATATTCGGCCCGACGCACGGCAAACTGGATGAATGGTTCGTCGGAGACGCGGCGACGGAACTCGCGAAACACAGCCCGGCACTCTATCTGAAAATGAATCCAGATGGCTCCGTGGACCTTCGGTCGCATATGGGCAATCATGACTGGGAAACTGCGATTGCCGCTCTCGCGAAGACCGATGCCGTGGCCGCCGGGAACGCTTGTCTGCGCTGGAAAGTGGGAAACGATCCGAGAACCATCGAGGGAGCGTTTTTGGCAGTGGCTGCGGCTTGGAAGACCGGCGATCCCACGTTGATAGAGTGGGCGGACGGCATCACCGACCCCCAACTCCGGAATCTTGCAAATCATGCGCGGCTTTGTGTATTGGCTGAAAAAGATCCCCATGCGGCCCTCGCGGAATTGGTTTCACCGAAATTTGAAGAGGGCCGTGAAGTCAATACCCCCAGAGAAATTTTAATGCAGCTTGCCAAGGCAGACCCCGTCGGGGCGCTCAAGCTCTTGAAAGACGTGGAGGCGGACTTTTTAAAGTACAAAACAGGTGATCCGTTCGCAGACGTCTCTGCGGAACAAGCTGCGAATCCATTCGATCAACTCAGTCCAGGACACTATGGAGGGGAGTGGAAGATGGAGCAAAACGGAGCTAGGTATGCCATTCTGAGCGAAGCAGCCGGGAAACTGCCGGATAATCCGACCGAACTCTTCGTTGCCTTGCAAAAACTGACTGCGGAAGCGGCCGGAGGTGACAGCGCCTGGCAACGCGGCGTCGAAGCGAGTTTGATCCGTTTGAAGGGAGAGAACATGTCTGCTGCCGATTGTCTAACGATGGCCAGCCTCTGGTCGGAGAAATTGGACGGCGTAGCGGATGATGCCACTTTCCAAAAACTCGCCGATCGTGTTGCCCAGGTGAATCCCGAACTGGCACTGGCAGCTCTCGATCAACTCCCTGAAACCGCT
>JBBQDJ010000152.1:0-8273 GCA_038319595.1 Verrucomicrobiales bacterium | reverse complement strand
CGAACTTGGTGCGATCCTCGGCACCGGCACGCGGATGCTGCTTCAAGCAAAGGTCCTTGAGCTCCATCATCCGCGGAGCGGCGCACTGCTCCGCATCGAGGCTCCCGTGGATGCGGACTTTCTGAAATGTTTTTCCGGACTGAAGTAGTGCGGAATTTCGAAAAGCATGAGCTGTTCAATCACCACTCGGCAGACCGAGCAGTTCGATCAGGCGCTGTAGATCATCGTCCCCGTAATACTCGATTTCGATTTTGCCTTTTTTCGAGGAATGCTGGATGGCGACATGGGTGGCAAGGTGTTCGCGGAGACGGTTGGTGATCGCGCGGACGTGAATGTCCACTTCGCGCGGGGCAGTCGCTTTCTTTGTTTCGCCGGATCCATTGGGTTCGCCGATGAGAAACGACTGGGCGAGCTTTTCGGTGGCACGAACCGTCAGTTGGCGGCGGATGACCTGATCCGCGACGAGCAGTTGGGAGTCGTGGTCCTTGATCGCGAGAATCGCCTTGGCATGGCCGACCGTGAGACGCACCTGGGCAACCAGCATCTGGACGTCACTGTGCAGGCCGAGCAGGCGCATCGCGTTCGCCACGCTGGCGCGCGACTTGCCGACACGGGTGGCGATTTCATCCTGCTTGAGGGAGAATTCCTCGGCGAGGCGGACATAACCGGCGGCTTCCTCCATCGGATTGAGATCTTCGCGCTGGAGGTTTTCGATGAGCGCCATTTCTAACACATCGCGATCGGAAGCCTCACGCTCGATGACCGGGACGGTGGCGAGGCCGAGTTTCCGGGAGGCGCGCCAGCGGCGTTCTCCGGCGATCAACTCGAGCTTGCCATTGACCGGCCGGACAATGAGCGGCTGGATGATGCCGTGCTGGCGGATGGACTCCATCAGATCGTCTAACGGCGATTCCACGAATTGCATCCGTGGCTGGAGAGGGCTTGGGACAATCAAGTCGAGCGGCACATCGCGGACTCGCTTGAAGTCCTCGGGTGCGGTTGCGGCATCCGCCGCCGCAGAAGCCGCGCTTTTTTTAATGAGTGCTCCGAGTCCTTTTCCGAGTGCCTGTTTCGCCATGGGGAGGACAGCATGACGCTAAGCCGCCGGGAAATCCAAGCGGAATTCGGGCGGGCTTGACGAGGGCTGGGTCAGAAGGCATCCATTGCCCCGTGAAACCGAATCATTTGATTTCAAGCCTTGCGTTGGTGGCGTTGGCCGGCAGCGGCGTGGTTGCCCTCGGAGCGCCGCCGTTGGCGCCATTGCCCAAAGTTCCGAAAGAGGGGGCAGAACCCGTCCACAGTGCTTCTCCGATGGCTCCTCCTGAGGTGATCGCCGGTGCGGTGGCCGCGGTGGCCAGCCTAGGTGACGAGGTCGTCCGCGGTCGTTATCAGGTGGCGGTGGAACGGATGAACCCGCAGTGGAAAAAGCGCACCGCCGATCGCCTGGGCGGTCCGGAGGCGCTGGAAAAGCAACTCTCCGGAGTGGCCCAGCAGATGGTCCAGCAGGGGATCAGCATGATTTCTTTCAAGCCTCAGGGACAGCCCCGGGTGTATGAAGTCGGCGCGGGCAAGAAAGTGGAGAAGATTAACGGGCAGGACGTCGAGTCGCTGGTTTTCAACCAGTGGATGGTGCTGATCCCGACCGTCACCAAGTTCAGGATCACCCGCCAAAACGAGAAGACGCTGGTGATCGAGAGCATCGGGTTCCAAGTCGCAGTTTCCGAAAAGGGTAAGAACAACTGGACCTTCATCGACGGTTCCGGGCTGTCCGTGAATGATCTCCGCGGCTTGTTTTTCAATTTGCCGCAGGACATGCAACTTCCTCCTGTTGAAAAGCGCGAAGCTCGTTAGAATCACCACCATGGCATCGAAGAAAAAAACCGTTAGTGACACCAATGTCCTGCACCGCAAGCTCATCGAACTCTGGAACCGCGGGCAAAGCGCCTTCTGCGAGGTCCGCGGCTCTGAGATTCACGGTCGCGGAGTTTACGCGACGACCTTTATTCCGAAGGAAACGAAGATCATCGAGTATGTGGGCGAGTTGATCGACAAGGAGGAGAGCGAGAAGCGGGGGGTATCCCAGCATGAGCATGCGGTGGAGACTGGCGACGCCGCGGTTTACATTTTCACCTTGTCCAAGCGCTACGACATCGACGGCAACGTGCCTTGGAACACCGCGCGTTTGATCAACCATTCCTGCAAGCCGAATTGTGAGGCTTGGATCGAGGGCCGTAAAATTTTCATCCATTCACTGACGGACATCAACCTCGGTGAGGAGCTTACCTTCGACTATGGTTTTGATGTGGAATGTTACGAGGATCACCCCTGTCTCTGTGGTAAGGACGGGTGCATTGGATACATCGTCAGCCGCAGCCAGTGGAAAGAGTTGGAGGCGAAATTGAAGGCCAAGGGCAAGAAGATCGCTGCCGGGAAATGATTCGCGATGCCCTAAAATAAATGGGCGCTTCGGATTACGGCAATACGGCCTAACATGCGGCCGCCTCGTTAGGGGATGCGGTTCCCAATGCCGCGGCGGTTCCAATCGACTTGAGCATGGTGAAATTTAGATTGGCGAGCTTGACCACGCTCTCACGGAAATCTCCTCTTCGGACTGGCCGACATGTCGGCCAGTGGAAAAGCGGAGACATGTCTCCGCAGTCCGAAATCAAACTACCCCTCTGCGATTGGTAGTTTAAGGCGACACTAACCCTGCATCAGCTTGAGACCCCACCAAACCAAGGCGGCGGTGGAGGTCACCAGCAGGAAGAGGAGCATGGCACTGCGGTTCTGGTCCCGGAGAATGTTTTTCGCCTCGCCGCGGGAAACCGTATTTTCATGCTCGCGTCGGCGCCTGCGGTCTTCGATCTCCGGCAGGGGCGGCATCGTGCATTCGCGCTCTCGCAATTCCAGCGCGAGCTTCTTCGGAATCTCCGCGTATTCCCGCTGGCGCATCAGCAAAACCTGTTCGGTTTCGCGGAGCTCGCTGAGTTCCTGCTCTTCCTTGAAAAATATGCTGCGACTCATCGGTTAGGGAGGGCTATTTGAGGAGATAGATCACGAGTGCCAATCCGCCGAGTGAGACGATCGGCAGGTTGAAGGCGAACCCGTTGCGGAGGTTCGTCATGAATTCGGAAGTGGCTCCGGTGCGCTTGCCGTGGCGGTTGCGCTTGGAAGGGCGGCCGAAGATGGCTCCGTTGCGGCCCTGATGGAAATGGGTGGCTGCCTGATCGTATTCATCGGCGGCCATGTCCACCGTCATTGAGGCTTTCTCCAGCCGCTCGGGGAGATTGTCGCGGGTCCAGTTTTCCGGGTTGATCTTCTGGATCTTGTCGAGATGAGCCGCGAAGCAGGTGCGGCATTGCTCGAGGTCCTCGGCTTCCTGGCGCATCTCATAAAGTCCCCGGTCGATGAGGGTGAGGGCGGAGGTGAGCTTTTCAGAGAGTTCCACCTGCTGGGTGAGGAAATGGCGCTTGCGGCTGGTGAGTTCCTCCAGTTCGGTTTTTTTGCGCTCCAGTTCTTCGCGTTGGAGCTGAATGCGATCCAGTTCGTCCTGCGCCGCTTTCAGCTTTCGATCATAGTCCTCATCCCGGATCGCGGTGCCTCCCGAGGGCATTTCCATTTGGGTTGAGCGGATCTTGATGTGGTGGGTGTGTTCGCCAGGGGCAGCCATGGGTGAAATAGGGGATTGTGCAGCGCCAACCCTTTATCGGATCATGGCTTTACCATCCAGCGAAATATTTCAGGTTTCTTGACAATTTTACCTATTGTGGGGCGAAAATGCCGTTTCAGGCGGATTTCAGCCTAAATGTAGAACATCGGATCGCCTGGGTTGCTTGCCAGCGTCTCCACGGTGATTCCATCGAGAGCTTGCTGCAGGCCGCTGGAAATCTGGTCCCAGGCTCTGCGGACGGATTGACCAGAGTCGCCCTCGCGGGTGACCGAACACTGGAGGAGCGAGGGGTCCACTGCTTCGACGATCTGCCGCAGGGTGATGAGATTGGCGCCCCGCCCCAACAGGTAACCACCCGCCTTGCCGCGGCGGCTTTCGATCAAACCGGCGCGGCGCAGATCATTGAGAATCTGCACCAGAAAGTTTCCCGATACTGCTTCCCGTTGCGCGAGGTCCTCAAGCCGTGTAAGAGTCCGCCCGTCATGGTATTTCGCCAGTTGGGCCATCGCCCTGCAGGCGTATTCCAACTTCTGTGAAATCTTCATGAGCGAATCTCAACAGGCCGGTTCAGATCCGGCGAGCAAGAATAAGCCGAAGCTCTGTGCTGGAAAAGTCGCAGACCTCCTCAATGTCTGGGAAACGCTGCGCAGTGAGGCGAATCGGTTGGTGAAGGAGGAACCTGCTCTCCGTCACCTGGTGGATGACGTCATCCTTTCTCGTGAAACTCTGGCAGCCGTGCTCGGTGCCCGGCTTGCCCGCCGGCTTGCCCGCGAGGATATGCCGCGTTCCACCATGGAGCCGCTACTCACCGGGGTCTTCGAGGCCTCTCCCGAGATCGTCCACGCCGCTTGCCGGGATTTAATGGCGATGTTCGACCGCGATCCAGCGTGCTTCTCGACGCTTGAACCGTTGTTGTTTTTCAAGGGCTTTCTTGCGCTAACCACTTACCGCGTCTCCCATCAGCTTTGGCGGGAAGACCGCCGCTGGCTCGCTCTCTATCTGCAGAGTATCGCGAGTGAGGCCTTCACGGTGGACATTCATCCGGCGGCCCGCATCGGCTGCGGGATCCTGCTCGACCATGCCACCTCTTTTGTCGTCGGCGAGACGGCGATCATCGAGGATGATGTTTCGATCCTTCACGAGGTCACCCTCGGTGGAACGGGAAAGGAAACTGGGGACCGCCACCCGATCATCCGCTCCGGAGTCCTCATCGGTGCCGGGGCGAAGATCCTCGGTCGTGTGGAAATCGGCACCGGTGCGAAAGTTGGGGCCGGCAGCGTCGTCCTCAACGACGTCGCTCCCCACAACACCGTGGCGGGTGTGCCGGCCGTCGTCGTCGGCGTCTCGCGCGAAAAGAATCCCGCAATTGAAATGAACCAGAAACTCGACTGCTCCGGCTATATCTGATCTCATGAAAACAAAACTGTTAGTCATCCTGCTGGTCGTCTCGGCCACCTCGTCGTGTGACAAGGTCAAGGGCCTTGTCGGCAAAGCCCGCTCTGCGGTTGCCTCGGAGATCTCCAACCAAGATGAAGGCGGATCATCCACGCCGGACGCGGCCCTTCAAAAGCTGGTGGACCAGACACCCGAAGGTGTCATTTTCCGCAAGGATCTACCTTTTCCCCCGCAGCTTGAAGTGAAAGTCACGCGGGTCGAGGAAATGGCGGTCCGCGCTTCGGAATCCTCCGCCATTGAGAAATCCACGAAGCAGGTCAAAGGTACCCGCACCGAGATCTATCGGATTGAGGGCTCCGCCAACCAGCTCCGCTACGTCAATCTCGAATCGACATTCATCGATTCGGGCACCGAGGAGGCGAAGCAGGTGGTCATCCACCAAGCGGCCAAGGAATCCAAGCCACTCGTGTTCGTGAAATCCGGCAACGCTTGGAAATCCGCCGGGGCCGACTTCCGATCCGCGACTCTTTCTAAAACACTTTCGCCGGTTTTCGAAACGTTGCTCGTCGAAAACGCGCTGACTCCCCGCGCCCTCTGGTTTGGAAAACAGCGTTTCAAAGTCGGTGAGTCGCTCACCGTGTCCGGCACCAGTATGCCGATGCTCTTCGCGGGCAAACCGAGCGGCTCCTGCGTAATCACTCTCGAATCCTTTGAGGCGGTCGGAGGTCATCCCTGCGGGGTTTTCAAGGTCACCGGGGATTACAGCCGCAAGCAGTTCCCAGGATTCGGCGGAGTTCTAACCGACGAGGACGTCACCATCCAGTCCGGCAGATTGTGGCTTTCGCTGATCTATCCACTGGTGCTGCGCGAGGAGGCCGAAACCATCCAGACGCTCAGCTCGGGAGGGAGTGGAAACCTCGCCTCCCGCAGTCAAGGCACCGTCAAGGTATCGGTGGTCCGTGAGTGGAAAGCCAAGCAGAAGTGACCTGCACCTTGGAATTCCTTTTCAATTCTCCACTTGCCGGAAGCCCGGTCCTTCGGCCAACCTCAAGCAAATGAACGAAGAAACCTCCCTCTGGAAAGGCAGCTCATCCCAATGGCTCAATCTGGGGCCTTTCACCGCCGCCCTCGCAGTCGCTCTCGGCCTAGTCATCGGCGGGTTACTGTTAGCTCCTTTCCTGCCATTCGCATTGGTTGCCATCGGATTGCCCGCCGTCTACTTCATCTGGAAATACCTAGTCGTTCGCACCCGCGTGTATGAAATTACCAGTCAGCGTGTCCGCGTGACTTCCGGAGTCATCAACCAGACGATCGATGAGGTGGAACTCTATCGGGTCAAGGACACCCAGATGTTTCGCCCGTGGTGGATGCGCCTCACCGGTCTCGCCTCGATCCATCTGGATACTTCCGACCGTTCGATTCCCCATCTGATCATTCCAGCAATCCGCGGTGGAGCCGAACTGCGCGAAGTCCTCCGCGAGCAGATCGAACTCGCCCGGGATCGCAAGCGGGTCCGTGAGATGGACTTCGAAGGGATCGACGGGTCACCGCTCGAGGAACACTGAGCTAGATTGGATAGGCAGTTAGATTGGAAATTTAAACGCCGCTGTGAAATCGCCCGATCGCCTGTTGAGACGTACGGGCATTGGATGGGCTGATTCCCGAGACTCGATACATCGAGTCATCGCACTGAGATTTCCGCCGCGATGTAGCGCGTACCGCTCTTCTGATAGTAGCGGTTGTTGGCGTAATAGTATTGTTGACCTCCACGGCGGACTACCCGGTAGCCAGGTGGCAAGCGGTCAAGGTATACCTGGCGGGAAGGCTCGTAGCGGCCGCGCGGAGCCTCCACCACCACGTATCTTCCCGAACGCGAGCGGTAGTAATGGCCGTCGTGGACGTAGTAGTTGGTTCCACCGACGATTTCCGTCCGGTAGCCGGACGGCAGGCTGCGCACTTCGTAGCCGACGCTGACCGTACTGGCCTGGCCTGCGGGATATGGGGCGACGCAGCTTGGCAACAGAGTGCCGATGGCGAGCGCGAAAGATCCAAGGATCATGGAGTTGACTGACTGTTTCATTTGCATGCGGTTGGTTAGGTTGATTCGGAGTTTCTCCTATTCTCCATCGCAAGTTCCGAGCCAGCACGAAGCTTGGTCCGCAAATAGCCGGAAATCCTTGCTACCACCGGATTCGGTTCCGTCTCCGCGAATGGCGGTCTGCGTGATTGCGACGCCTAATGCACGAAGGGCCGTGCAAGGTGCAAGGCGGAGGATTCAGCGGGGAAGCTTTGAAAGCGGTTGATCCGGTGGCTGCTTGTCGGCGGCGACTTGTGGCCTTTTGGGATCGTAACTGAGCGGTGATTCCTCCCGATGGCGTAGCAGATCCAAATGCCGCGACACCACCAGTTCCAGTTGAGCTTCGTGTGCGGTCACCTTCGCCAGTGCTTCCCGGATGCTGGCCTGGAAGGTGCCGTCGGTGACGCTACTGGAATACTTGTTATTGATGCGTGTGAGCGTGGTGAGGTCCTGTCGGTCAACCGCAGTGTTGATGCGGGACAGGATGAGAGCACGCCTGGATTCGAACTGGTCGGCAATCGAGAGTTTTTTCCGCTGCTCGACGCCGAGCTTGAGCAGGGCGGGTGATAAGAGAAGGGTGACCGCAAGCGACGCGTAAGCAATGGCCAGCGATCCACGGGACTTGTAAGGCGGAAGCGATGTGATCATGACCGTGACATTTTAGAAACCCAGCACGCGGTGTTTTCCATCAACGAAGCAGTAGGAAAGACTCTCGGCATTGAAGGAAGCTTTTGCAAGTCATCGCATGCAGCATGCCAGAATGATCGCTGGAATTAAATTTCGGAAATGAAATGGCACCCTGGCCACGCGTTGGCTCAATCCAGAGGAGGCGCTCGCGATCCGAATCGCGCTGGTTATTTCATGACTGCGTAAAGAACGATATGACAGGCGTCGGCCACGGGGCGGGGACGTCTCTTCCCCGCGCATGGACGAGACGTCTCTTCCCCGCGCATGGACGAGACGTCCATGTCCCTTCGTGTGGCCACAGGCGCTAGAACTTCAATTCCAACGCCCCGTTGGAAATCTACAGAACACTAGTTTTCCCGGATCTCGATTCGGAAGAATCGGGAGGGATCGGTGCGGGGGCGGGTGACCTCGATGAGTCCGCCGGCAACGGGCAGGCCTTGATTT
>JBBQDJ010000151.1:0-8340 GCA_038319595.1 Verrucomicrobiales bacterium | reverse complement strand
GTGGACGAGGAGGAGTTTCACGCGCTCTACCAGAACCACCAGGAAATCCCCTACGAGTGGCGGAACACGCTCTATCTTGAGTGGTTCAGCGAGATCAATGGCCGGGTAGTCATCGAATCCACCCAATTCCAGCTGACGATTTCCCCGCATGAGTGGGAGATGGACGAAGACGAGGAGGACGCGCAGAAACTGGCGAATTTGAACTCCATGCGCGACTTCATGGCCCAGGTGATCCGCCGCCGCGATCCCGAAGGGGCCGAGCCGGATGTTTCCATGGAGCTCGATGAGTTCGCCTGGGAAGAGCGCCTCAAGGAATCCGACCGACTGACCGATGCCTATCAGGAGGTCTTGGAAAAGTACATGGAAGACTCCGACAGCGAACAGAAGGAAGCCTTTGTCATGGGTTGGGACGGTTTGTTAGACGCACTGGCGGAACGCGACGAAGCGGGCGAGGGCGACTATCGGGGCGAAGGAAACGAATTTGACTCGTCTGCGGACGGGTATGAGGAATTCGACGAAGATGAAGACGAGGACGAAGAAGACGAAGACGATGATTTCGGAAGGGCATCATTTGGCGGTGGAGAAGACCATCCTCTTCAGGCAAAAGCCCAAGAACTCGCGATGCGAGCGATGGACGTGATCCAACGTGACGCCGGTCCCGGCACTCCTTCCTATCAGCTCGTGACCAACCTGCTGCAGGTGAGCGGTAAGCTCGCCGGCGTGCTTCATGGAAAAAGTGGTGACTACGAACCGGAGACCGGATTCGTGCTGGCCGTGCTCAAGCGCTGTCTGAACTGGCTCAATGAAGCGGTCGGCGCCTGTCAGCAACTCGTCGAGGTCGAGCGCGATCCCGATCAGAAGGCCGCACTTGAGCATATCCGCAGTTCGGCTTTTGAAATCCGTGATGATATTGTAGAACTACGCCGAGAATTGAAATAGCAGCAGCTTCATGAAATCTTCATGATCCATTCGTCAGTTCATCATGATTCGTTGTTCCATAGCGACGCAGATCAAGCCAACCCACCATGCGTTCCTTCATTCCTCTGGCCATCGGCCTCGCAGTCGGCATCTCCGGCGCGGTTCTTTTCCTCGAAAGTGCGCCACCCAAGGAAGGCTCAGCAGAGGAGCAGGTGCTGAAGCTCGAGGCGGACCTAAAAAAGGCGAACAACCGTGTCACCGCGCTTGAGGCACTTGATCCGCACGGACGGCGCAAGCCGGGACGCACGCTGGCCGATGGCGCACGCAGCATCGCCGAGGACCTGCGGGACGGGAAACCCGTGACCCCGGACGACGTGCTGCACGCGCTGCAACCTTTTATCCGCGACTTCTCACCCATCTTCGAACGGATCCGTGCCAAGGAACAACAGCGCATGGTCGATGCCATGTCGGGCGAGCTCGCCCGCAAGTATTCGCTCACCGACTCCCAACAGAACGCCTTGAAAAAATGGCTAGATCAAAAGGCGGCGGACGACTCGAAGCGCTACACCGACCTCATCTCGCAGGAAGGCGCCACGCTCGAGGACATCGGCAAGGCAGCCTATGATTTCAGGTTAGACGATGGCATTGAATCATTCATGGCCAACACCCTGAGCGGCGACAAGCTGGCCACTTTCCAAGCGGATCGAATGTTAGAGAAAGTCGGAAGGGTTCAAGAAGAGGCGGACATGAAGGTCTCCCGTTTGGACGCGATCGTGGGCCTCGATGAAGCGCAACGCGGTCAGGTCTTCGGAGTGATGGCCCGAGGCGCGAAGGATTTTGATCCCGCCATGCAGTTCGAGGGGCTCGGAACCGACAATGCTCCGCTTGGCTCCGGGCAGTCGAGACAGGAGGCCATCCTCTCCGTTCTAACCCCCGTGCAGCGCGAGTCCTGGCAGGCGGCGATGGACGAGCAGCGTGCGGCGGCCCGAAAGGAAATGGAATCCATCGGCCTCACGCTGCCTGACAACTGGACCACCTTCGATCCGCTTAATTTCTAACAAACTTATGTCTGAAACACCCGCCATCGACATCCGCTACCTGAGGGTGGACTACGGGGACTTCGTCGCCGTGGACGACCTCACGCTTTCCGTTCCTCGCGGTGAGGTGTTCGGTTTGGTAGGGCCTAACGGTGCAGGAAAAACCAGCACCTTTCGGGTGCTCACCACGTTGATGGAGCCCACCTATGGCGAGGTGGTTCTCGCCGGGGTGGACGTGCTCGAGGACATCGAGACCGCGCGGCGGATCATCGGTTACATGCCTGACCTCGCACCCGTGCCGTCCGATCTGAAAGTTTGGGAATTTCTCGATTTCCACGCCTCCGCCTACGGGCTCGGAACCCGTGCGAAACGCCGTGAGCGGGTGGCGGAATGCTTGGAGGAGGTCGCTCTAACCGACCAGCGTGACAAGTGGTGCAAGGAACTTTCCCGTGGCCAGACCCAGCGGGTGGTGCTGGCGAAAACCCTGCTGCACCGGCCCAGCATCCTTATCCTAGACGAGCCGGCGAGCGGACTCGATCCGCTGGCCCGCCGCGATTTACGGCTCGCGATCAGGAAACTGGCCGATACCGGCGCGACCGTCTTTGTCAGCTCGCACATCCTCACCGAGCTTGCGGAAATGTGTTCGTCGCTCTGTGTGATGAACCGGGGGAAACTCCTGGCATCGGGAACCGTCGCCGAGGTGCGCGCCCAGTTGGGTCGCGACGAGCGCAGGCTCACTGTCTCACTGCTCAATCGTCACGACGAGGCGGCCGCGTGGCTGGAATCCCGGCCCGGTGTCCATGGTGTTCAACTTTCAGGATCGCAGGTGGTCTTCGGATTTGCCGGCAGCGACGACGGCCAAGCGGACCTGATGGAGGGAATCATTCAGTTAGGAATCCGGATGACCTCCTTCGAGGAGAAGCGCTCGTCGTATGAGGAAATTTTGATCGAAGTCGCTGAATCCAACCGGAAATCATGAACACCCCACAACAACCTAACCGCCACTCGCCGTGGAAAATCTGGGGCAATCCGATCTTCCTGCGCTACTGCCGCTCGCGCCTCCGGCCACGAGGCTTTGGAGTTGCTCTGCTCATCAGCGTCTTGATCGCCGGGTTTGTGTTTTTCATGGTTCGCTTCGGCATGCGTTATCGCACGGACATGAGCCTTGCGGACGTGGAGCGCGCGGCGTTGATTCCGTTATTCTTCTTGCAGGGATTGATCCTCTTCATTCTAGGAACCGCGCAGGTCGCGGGTGGCATGACCGCCGAGGCGGACGAGGGAGTGCTCGACTATCAGCGCCTGATCCCGATGAGCCCGCTGGCGAAGGTGTTCGGCTATTTGTTCGGCCTGCCGGTTCGCGAGTATGCCATGGTGCTCTCCACGCTGCCATTCACCGCGTGGGCCTTGTGGCGTGGCGAGGTCTCGAGCCACGTCTGGTTTCCGCTCTATCTGGCATTTTTCACCTCCGCGATCACCTATCATCTAACCGGGATGGTGACCGGGATGGTGGTCAAGAACCGGCGGTGGGCCTTTCTCGTATCCATCGGGCTGGTGTTCTGCCTCTACACGGTGATTCCGCAAATGGCCCGCTTCGGGTTGGTATTTTTTAAATATCTAACAATCACTCCAGTGCTGATGGAAAACATGCCTAAGCTGATTCCGGAGACGGCAGGAGCGATCGTCGCCACCAGTCAGAAATTCGCGCCCGCGGTAAAGTTCTTCAATCTGGATTTCTCCGAAACGGTCTTCACCCTCTTCAGTCAGAGCGGGCTGATCCTGACCTTCATCGTGATGCTTTGCCGCCGCTGGCGCAGGGCGGAATCCTTGTTGCTCGGCAAGCTCTGGGCCGCGGGACTATTCATCTGGGTCCAAATATTATTGTTAGGCAATGCCCTACCGACCGTGGAGGTCGGAAGCATTTTTCCATCTCAAGAATTCACCCGTCGTTTCAAATTCCTGCAATCACAAGGTCCCGAGGGTTGGGAAGCGGTCGTCATGTCGGGGATCTATGGTCTGGTCACCTTTCTGTTTCTTCTCATTCTGGTAAAGATGATCACGCCGACGACTGAGCTTCAGATCCGCGGTTGGCGGCGGGCGAAAAAGCAAGGTCGCAGTTCGCTGCCGGTCCTGTCCGACGCCGCGACGGCCTTCGGTTTCGTGCTCATCATGGCGGTGGCCGCCGCTGTTGGATGGTTTATTTTCACCCGTGGTGTCATCGAGTCACGCTGGTTTCCCGGCCAAGTGGTGCCGCTGAAGGTGTTGGGATATTTCACCCTTGTCATGTTGACAGGTGGGCTCGGCTTCCACGCGCTGCTAGAGGCAAGGGGAGGCCGCGTGGTCGGCTTGGCGATTATTTTTATCGGCGTGGTGCCGCTCATGATCGGGGCCATCCTCAGCGTTTCCAGCAACCGGCTGTTGCCAGCCGCGTCGTGGCTTTTCGGACTCTCTCCCGCCAGCGCGCCGGTTTATGCGGTTGGCACTCTGCTAGAACTATCAGAACTTCCGGCGAAGGTTGCCCGGTCCATCCCCTACGCGTTCTATTTCTGGCAGGCGGTGTTCGCTCTAACGACCCTGTGGCTACTTGTCCGCTTGCATGCCGCGAGAAAGAGAATTGCCGAGTCGGCCACGGTCGATGGCCCGCAGGCATCTCCGACCCTCGACGTCACGGAGCCTTTTTCCTGAAGCGGCGCATCAGGATTGCCGTGAAATCTCCGGCTTCCTCGACCTGAAACAGTCGCGCCAATCCGAAATAAGCGGCACCAGCCACCGGGATGACCACCGCCAGCCCGGCGATGCGGGAGAGGGGACTCATCTTCGCGAGGTCATGGAAAACATAGCGGTCGGCCAGCAGGCAGATCCCGGCCATCGCCAGCCCGGCGACTGCCAGTTTTCCGAAAACCTTGATCTATTCCCGGGTTTCCAAGCCAGATGAGATGCGGGACATCACGAAATAGAGGATGAGGAAATTCACCGTCGCCACGATGCTGGTGGTCATGGCAAGCGCCTCGATGCCCATGCCGCGGACGACGACAAGATACCAGTTAGAAGTAACGCTCAGCGCGATCGAAAAAAAGCTCACCAGCATCGGGACCCAGCGACGGTCCGCCGCATAGAATGCCGGTTGCAGCACCTTGAGCCAGGAATAGGCGAGCAGGCCGATGCCGTAGCCACGCAGCGCGGCAGCGGTGACGATCCGGTTGTCCGCCGAGAATCTGCCGTGCTCGAACAAGGCGCTGATGATGGGCTCCGCTAGAAAATACAAGCCGAGCGCGGATGGCAGCACGAGAAACGTCACTAACCGCAAGCCCCTTGCAAGGACGCCGCGGAACTCGTCACCCAGCTTGCCGGTGGCGGCCAGTGCCATCGCGGGCAACGTCACCGTCGCGACCGCGACGCCGAAGACACCGATGGGAAGCTGCATCAGTCGAAATGCACCATTGAGAGCACTAACAGCAGATGGCCCGATCGAGGTGGCGAACTGGGAATTGATGACGACGTTGATCTGGACCACCGAGGCGGAGATCACCGCAGGTCCCATCAGCGAGAAAATCTTTTTCACGTCCGGTTGGTTCCAGTCCCAGAGCGGCCGGAAACGGAATCCAAGGCCACGGAGCGCGGGAAGCTGGAAAAGGAGTTGGCCGAGTCCGCCGATGAGCACGCCGATGGACATCCCGATCATCGTCTGCGGGCCGCAATGAGGATCCATCCAGAGGCCGATTCCGCTGCCGGCGATGATCGAGCCTAGGTTAAAAAAGCACGAAGAAAGCGCGGGGATGCCGAAGATTTTTCGAGAGTTGAGGATGCCCATCACCAGCGCAGCGAGACTGACCAGCAGCATGAATGGCCACATGATTCTCGTCATCTTCACGGTCAACTCGACTTCTTCGGGGCCGAAGGTTTTTGTCCCGAACGAGGTGAGGAGGTGAACAAGCTGTGGCGAGAACACAATTCCTAACAGCGTCAGGCCAGACATCAGCACGGCGACGATGGTGATCATCCGCGCGGCAAGCGGCCATGCACTTTCCGGGCCGGTTTCCTTGATGCGTTTGGAAAACGTCGTGACGAACGCCTGGGAAAGCGCGCCTTCCGCAAATAGGTCGCGCAGCAAGTTAGGAATCCGGAAGGCGATGTTGAAGCAGTCTGTCAATCTGCCGTAGCCGAACATGCCAGCGAAGATTTGATCGCGCACCAGACCGAGCACCCTGCTTGCCATGACGGCGGCGCTGACTTTCCAAGTGGCTTTCGCGGCGGACATCAGGAGGATTGTTAGTTGTCCAACGAAGCGTGGTGCCGGCGATGGGCCATGGAAATTAAGCCAAGCTTGTGGTGCTCAAAGTGACCTTGAGCGCGGTGCTGCCGCCAGGCGGGAGGACGACCTTGTTTTTGCCGACGTTGCCGGATTCCGCGCAGACCATCCGGTGGTATTCGTCATCGCCGAAGTCGGCCATGCGCTTGGATTTCTCGATCCATGGATTCCAGACGATGGTGGAGGCGGAGCCGGATTTTTCGACACGGATCACCCGGCCGAGCGCCGTGTCGTGAATCTCCACTGGAGCGGTGGTGTCGAAATACACACGGTCCACCTCGCCCGCGATGCGGATGGCGGATTCTGTTTCGAGCGCACCGGCTTCCAACACCTTGTCATAATAGCCGCAGTCCTTGAGTCCGCTGATAGAAACGGCATCGATCGAGCCGATATTAAAATAGGTGTGGAGGCACGTTTCGAAGGACTCATCCCTATCACCGGTATTGGTGACAACGAGTTCAAGCACCAGGCATTCACCCACGGTCACCAGGTAGCTTACCTCGTGGAACTCGATCGCGGGCATCCGGAACTCGATTCTAACGGAACAATCCGACAGGACCGAGTGCCCGGCGGGTTCCCATTCGACGATGCGGGCGAAGCCGTGGGCGGGCAATCCCTCGCGCGGTCCAAACCAGGGAAAAATCACCGGAATCCCGCCGCGGATGGGTTTCTCCGGATGGAATTCACCGGCCGAACTCATGAATAACAAGGGCGCGTCGCCATGCTTCTGGAAATGCGTTACATGGGCACCGTGCAGATAAATCTCAGCAGTGCTCCGGTCGGTGGTCACTGTCATTTTCTGCAACCCGCCCTTGCCTTCCGAGAGCGTGATCAGGCCGGGGATGTCGAATGGATGGGTAGCGGACATAGGGTTTCTATTTTTTCTTCCGCAAGAAGGGAGGAAGGTCGAGATCCTCACCGTCAAAAACGTTGGGGGACTCGCCTTCGAAACGACCGCGCGGTGCCGAGTCCAGCGAGAGTTCGCTTTGCGGCCCCGGAGGCTTGATGCCGAGCTTGAGCTTGGGCTGTTCCGACGAGGCGCTGGCAACAGCGGCTTCTCTATCAGGTTCTGACGCTTCCAGTTCGGTCGTCACCGATTCGTCACTCGGAATGTCGTCCGGGAATTCCATTGGCCGGGGCTTACCCCACGGTGAGACCAACGAAGGCCTTCTTTTCGGGCTGGGTGTGAAACCGGGAGTAGGGCGCACACTATCCAGCGAATCGTCGTCCTCAATCGGTTCGGGGTCTGGTTCGTCAGCGGCGCTGTAAACTACTTCCTCGGGTTCCTCAACGATCGCTGTGATTTCCGGCCCCGGTGGAGTCGGCTCGGTGAAGGTGAAGGCATCCAGTTCCGACTCGATGGGCTCGGTAACTTTTTTCTTCGTGTCAGGATCTGGCTCGGCGAAGGGGCGCTCGTCGTCGAAAAGAGACGGCACCGCAGCGGCGGCGATCTGGCTCGCGGCTTTGCGGAATTTCGAAAGGGGAGAGGTCGAGGTGGACTCCTGCCTCGGAGGAGGCTCTAGCGCCCGGACCGGTTCCGGTTCACTAACAGGCTCCGGAGTCATGACAGCGGCGGGTTTGCTGATCGGCTTCTCTTCCTGAGGCGGGAGGAAATCGGCAACCTTCACCGGCGGATTGGTAAAGCCTTGGGTGGGATCGAGAATCGAATTCTCCGGCGAGCGATGACTGAGAGATTCACGCGGTGCCATGGCCAGCGAATCCTCGGGCAGTGCACTGATCAGAGTGATCGAAAGGGAGTCGCCCATCGCGGGGTCAATGGCCGCGCCAAATAACACATGCGCCTTGTCCGGCACAAATTTCTGAAGCCGCTGCATCAGCAGTTCGATTTCAAAGAGAGTCAGATCCTCGCCACCTGATAGATGCACGAGCACCGTTTGCGCATCCTTGAGAAGCGAGCCTTGGTCGAGCAGCGGACTATTCAGGGCGTTTTTCAATGCTTTCGAAGCCCGGTCCTTGCCTTCGGCGATGCCGGATCCAAAGAGACAGCGCGAACGGTTCGTGCGCAGCGCGCTCATGAGATCGTCGAGACCCACATTGATCAGTCCCGGACGAATGACC
>JBBQDJ010000150.1:0-8374 GCA_038319595.1 Verrucomicrobiales bacterium | reverse complement strand
GGGCCATGGAGAATCATGGGGAACTGGGATACTCGCGAACTCACAGAGGATTCTTAGGGTGTCATGGGCGCCTCTAACCGCCCAGCCGGTTTGTTCGGTGGGGGTGTCATGGTGCTGGCGGATCATTCTGAGGCAGCCCCGCCAGATGCCGTTGACCGGGTCATGATCATGGGTCGAGTAGGTGGCGAAGGTGTTCGCGGGAAACGCGTTTCCTGGGGTCGGATGGCCGTGGTGATTGCAATCCCAGTGGGGAATCCGGAACCCGGCAATTCCGAGATCTGCTAGATGGGGCCGGACATACTCGGGGACCCAGCCGAGGTCTTCGGCGATGACTTCCGCACCGCCTGCCGCCTCAAAAATCGCACGCAGCCGCACATCTCCGTCCTCGCGGTTAGCCGCTTTGTTTTCCACCGTGTCGTCGGGCCGCAGAAACCAACTGGGCAGCCGTCCGCCATTGATCGCCGCCGCCTGCTCGTGGTTCAGGCCGATGAATTCATGGTTGCGCTCCGGCCGCCACGGGAACGCGTAGATCCGATAGAAACCGAGAATGTGGTCGAGTCGGAAAATTTGAAAGATCCGTGTGAGGCGGGCGATCCGCTTCCGCCACCAGGCGAAGTCGTTCGCTTGCATGTGGTCCCACCGGTAGAGGGGGATTCCCCAGTTCTGTCCCCATTGTTGAAAAAATGGGTCGTCCTGGCTCATGCCTTCGGACGGCGAACCACCGCACCAGTCGAGATGAAACTCGTTCTGTTCGAAAAACACGTCGCACGAATGCCAGCTAATGCCGATCGGCACATCGCCCATCAGTTTGACCCCGCGGATTTCGGCATGGGCGCTCAGGGCCAGCCACTGACGAAAACATAACCATTGGACGAAGGCGAAATATCCAAGCCGGTAGTCGACTTCTGCCGCCTCCGTTTCGCGGCGCTTTTTGAGGAACTGCCGTGCCTTAGCCGGTGTCCTGCATTCCGCCGGCCAGTGGTCCCAGGTGATGGACTCGCCATGGATTTCCATCAGGAAGCGGAATACCGCGTAGTCCTCCAGCCAGTCGGACTCCTGCTTCTGGAACTGCTTGAACTCCTTCATCAACATCGGCGGCGCCGCTTCGAACCGCGACCACGCCAGTTCTAACAGATTCCGCTTCACGCTCCGCACTGCCGGATAGTTTACCAAGGGCGACGCTTCTGCCGCCTTGAGATCATGGCGGGCTTTCGCAAGATCGGCTTCGTTCAGCCCCGGAATTTCCCCGACGTCGAAGGCCAGGTAAATCGGGTCCAGCGCGGCGGATGAGATCCCGCTGTAGGGGCTTTCCTCGGTGCCGTTTTCATTGATCGGCAAGAGTTGGATGAATCCCACGTGGTGTTCCGCAGCCCAATCGATCCACTCCCGCAGTGCCAGCGTGTCACCGATTCCGAGATCTCCGTCCCGGCGGGGGCTGAAGGCCGGGATCAGAATGCCGGCGAGACGTTTTCCATGGGGCTGCACGACTGCGATCTTGTCAGGCCGACCTGCCACGTAAACCTTGAAATGTCCGGCTGCTAGCTTTGAACTAGCTGATTGCTTTGACAGACTGAAAATTCTGAGTTTATTCTCATGAGTGCGTCGTAGAAGACGCCTGATCAGTCAACCAACAACCATTATGAAAACCAAACTCTTGATCCCCGCGCTCGCGCTCCCGCTGTTCTTCGTCGCTTGCGACTCCAAAGAGATCGTGAAAGAAAAAATGAATGCCGGAGCCGACAAGGTTTCCGAAGGCGTTAAGGAAATGGCGGACGCCGCCGGTCAGAAAACCGATAAAGCCGTGGAAGACGCAAAAGCCGCCATGGACAAGGTCGGTGAGAAGACCAAGGAAGCCGTCGCCGCCGGCAAGGAAAAGATGGCCGCTGCCGCTGACGAAGCCAAGGCCAAGGTGGACGGTGCCGTGGAAGACGTCAAAGAAGCCACTGAAAAGGCAGTGGATGATGCTGCCAAGGCCGCCCAGGATGCCAAGGACAAGGTGGTCCCGCCGCAGTAGTGGCACCGGCCCACCTTCTCGATTCTCGGAACAGCCGGTTTTCCTCACGGGAAGCCGGCTTTTTCGTGAGGGGGCACTGACGAGGGGCTCCTGATTCACTTCACGTCATAGCCGGTTAGATCCGGATTGAAGAGTGCGTCGTCGAGTTTGATATTAAAGCGAGGATGGTGAAACACGGTGCGCAACCGGGATTTGTCCTGCAATTCCAACTCGAGGGCACGCAGCTCGTTTTTCTCTGGATCAATGTCGAGGAAGATCCACGGGATCTGCGAGCGGACGCGGCGGTCTTTGGCCTTGAGTGTGTATTGATGGATGCCCGAAGTGACACGCGACTCGACGATCTCGAAAGCCTGATAGAATTTTTCCGGCGAATCGAATGCCTTGCCCGAGAGCAGCGAGAAACGGGCGGCCTGGGGCGAGTTGACTCCGGTGCGGCGGGCGGTTTTTGGGCCGGATTCGATGAGAGTAAGGGTGGTCCCGTCGGAAACAGCGAGGGTTTCGAAGGGATCGCCGAGTTGCCAGCGCACCTTGTCGGGTTTCACAAAGCAAAGCCGGCCTTCTGTAGTGGTGGGATTTTTCAACGCGGGCAGCTTGCGCTCCTGGGTGAACGTGGCATCCAGCGAGGTGATGGACGCTTGGCGCTTGAGCCAAGTCTCGAGGACGGCGTTGTCCGCGACGACCGGCGTCAGCAGGAGTAGAAGGAGGAAGAACGGGCGAATCGACACGAACTCAAGGTTCAGCGCATCCGGCAAAGATGCAAGTTCCGTCTGGAAATGCCGTGAACCGGATGGCACATTGGAGGCCAAGTTCCTCCCCGATGAGTGCAAAATTCTGCCACTGGTTCGCCGCCACCATCCCGCTGGTTGCTTGCACGGTCACGCCCGCTGAGGCGGGACTTCACCCGGCGTCCGTCTCAAGCACCAATCTGCCGTGGCCCGGCGGCATCATCCCTTACGTGATGGATCCGTCTCTATCAGTAATCCAGCAGCAGACCTATCTCGACGGACTGCGCGAGTGGGAACTCGCCGCCAACGTGCATTTCATCTCGCGCACTTCCGAGACCCAGTATGTATTTTTCAAATACTCTTCCACCGGGCCTAACCTCGTCTCCGGCAGCAATCCGCAAACCGTGGAAATCAATCTCCTAACTCGCGGCCAGATCTGTCATGAAATGGGGCACTCTTTGGGCCTCGATCATGAACACCAACGAGCGAACCGTGACACCTACATCACGGTGCTCTATGGAAACGTGACCCCGGGAAACAACGGCGCCTTCGATATCCTACCAGGTGGAGTGCCGTTCGGTGCTTACGATTTCGAATCGGTCATGCACTACGGTCGCAATGTTTACAGCACCGCTCCCGGTCTCGACACGATCCAGATCAAGCCCGGCTACGAAAAATACCAGCGACGTCTCAGCAATGCCGCGCTCAGTCCGACCGACCGTGCCCACCTCGCATCGCTGTATGGCCCGCCAGCGGTGCCTCTATCAGCTGTAGTCACCACCACGGCGGATGGCGGCATCGGCAGTTTGCGGGCGGCGATCTACTATGCACAGGACCATCCGGGAGCGACCATCACTTTCAATATTCCCACCAGCGATCCGGGCCATGCGGGCGGGGCATTTACGATCAAACCCACGGGTCATCTTCCTCCACTGGCGTCTAACGGACTTACGATCGACGCCACCACGCAGCCTGGCTATGCCGGCAGTCCGGTGGTATTCATCAACGGCTCCACGCTGATCAGCGAGGTCGGGCAGATTCCGGCGTTGCTGTTTCTTGAAGCCAATTGCACGGTGAAAGGGCTTGGAATCCAACAGTATCCGTGGTGTGGCATGGCGATGCTCTATCCGGACGCCTTCGGCAACCACGTTTCGGGATGCTCCATCGGTGTCGCCACTTCGGGAAATGCCACGGCTCCTAACGCATTCCAAGGCATGATGATCGCTGACGGAGCCCACGGAAACGTCATTGGTGGCACGGAGACCAACGAACGCAATGTCATCTCCGGAAATTCCCAATACGGCATCTGGATTTCCGGTTCCACCACCACTGCCAACATCGTGCTTGGCAACCGTATCGGCACGAATGCGGGTGGAAACTCCGCGGTCGCTAACAACTCAGGCGGTATCATCCTCATCGACGGCGCGCACCACAACGTGATCGGCGGCACTACCGCCACAGCTCGCAATATCATTTCCGGAAATGCCGACGCTGGGATCTGGATCACCGGCCAAGGCACGGATTCGAACACCGTGGCTGGAAACTACATCGGCACCAACGCCGCCGGAACCGTCGCGCTGGCGAATACCTTCAACGGCATCAATATCCTCAACGGCGCGGCCAACAACATCATCTCCGGCAACGTGCTCTCGGGCAACCTCTCAGAAGGTCTCCGCATCGCCGACAGCGGCACTTCCGGCAACAAGGTTTACGGAAATCTGGCGGGAACCTCGGCCGCCGGAATCACCGCGATCCCCAATGGTTTCGCCGGGGTCAGCGTTCTGTTTGGTGCTACCGGAAACCAGATCGGCGGTGCGCAATCCGGGCAGGGAAATATTCTATCAGGAAATGGTTCAGTCGGACTGTCCATCGGATCCATCGGAACCTCGGGCAACACCGCGTATGGAAATCGCATCGGCACCGATGCTGCCGGGATGGCCTCCATCCCCAATGGGTTTGCGGGAGTTTATCTCACCGGAGGATGCACTGGAAACCATCTGGGCGACGGGCCGGGAACGGGAAACCTGATTTCGGGAAATGCCGCGGTCGGCGTGTTGGTGGTGGATCCGGGAACCACTGGAAACTTCATTCGCAACAACCGGATCGGCCCGAGCGACTCCGGTGCCGCCGCATTTTCCAATCAATACGAGGGAATCCGGTTTGCCAATGGAGCGCAGGCTAACGAGGTCGGCGGCACTGCTCCGGGATATTCTAACATCATCTCCGGCAATGCCAGCCTCGGCATCGTCCTCTATGATTCTGCAACTTTCGGGCAACGCTTCCGGCGTAACTCGATCTTCGCAAACGGCTGGAAGGGAATCCATCTCTCGGTGGACGGCTCTAACAATATGTCGACGAATCACGGGCAGCAATCACCGGTGCTCGCCACCGGGGTCCTCGCTTTAGGCACGACGATTGCCGGATCCATCACCAGCACGCCAAACACCAGCTTTGTGATCGAATTTTTCTCGTCACCGGATAGCCGGGATTTCGTCGGTTCCACGACGTCGACCACCAACGGCAGCGGTTTTGTCTCTTTCAATGTCACGATTCCTGCAATTGTTAGGGGTGGTCGGAGCATTACGGCCACAGCGACCTCCTTGGCTACCGGCGATACCTCGGAAATCTCCGCTGCCGTGACGGTCACCTCAACCGATACCGACAGCGATGGCCTGCCAGACGCGTTTGAAACGGCAACGCCGGGACTCAACCCGACAAATGGGGCTGACGCCACTTTGGACAATGATGGAGACGGGTTCAGCAATCTGCAGGAGTTCATCGCAGGAACCAATCCCAACAACTCCGCCAGCCGCCTGATCGCCACGGGAGCTGTCAACGGTGGCGATTTCGTGGTCTCATTCGAGACCGTGATCGGGCGCTTCTATCAGCTTGAGGCGGCGAGTAGCTTGTCTGGAAACTGGGTGCCCCTGGCCATCCACGTCGCTGGCACGGGCGGCAGTGTGCAAGTGGCGGTCCCGCTTTCACCGGGTGTCCAAAGCCGATTTTTCCGGGTGGGTCCGGCGCAATGACTATTCCGAAAGGCCGGCGGGAGGCTTCTTCTTTAACTTCGCGCGGGCGATTTCGATCACCATCGGCAGAATGGAAACCACGATGATGCCAAGGACGACGAGTTCGAAATTTTTCTGAATCACCGGGATATTTCCGAAGAACCAGCCACAGGGCAGAATGAGGCCGACCCACAGCAAGGCTCCAATCACATTGAACGACATGAAGCGCCGGTAATCCATTTCACCCGAGCCGGCGACAAAAGGTGCGAAAGTCCGGACGATGGGAACGAAACGCGCGATGATGATCGTCTTGCCGCCGTAGCGGACGAAGAATTCATTGGTCTTCTCGATGTGACTCGGCTTCACGATTCGCGGAAATTTTCGCATCATCCAAGCACCGCATCTCCGGCCAATCCAGTAGTTGACCGTGTCACCCAAAATCGCGGCGGTCAGTAATATGATGGCGGCGATCCAGATGTTGAGACTTGAGGAAGGCTTCGCGGCCAGCGCGCCGATGGCGAAAAGCAGCGAGTCACCCGGTAGGAAAGGGGTGATCACCAGACCCGTTTCACAAAAAACAATGAGAAACAGCAGACCGTAGATCAAAGTGCCGTGCGCGTTGATGAAGGCTTCGAGGTGGTCCGGCAGGTGTAGGAAGAGGTCGAGTATTTCTTTCATGAATCTAACTGTGTTCGGGGCGTGGATCGCGGGTGAGGAGTTCCTTCTTCGCGAGTGGCGCGGATTTGCCTTCGTAGAGGATACCATAAACCGCGTCGATGATGGGCGTGCGGACTCCGACCCGTCGCGCGGCCTCATGGATGGAGAGGGTGTTAGGAACGCCTTCCGCGACCATCCCCAGCGCGGCAACGGCTTGTTCCAGTGACTCGCCCCGCCCCAGCGCCAGGCCCACGCGGTGGTTCCGTGAATGCTCGGAAAAACAAGTGACGATGAGGTCGCCGACACCTGATAGGCCTGAGAACGTTTCGATCCGGCCGCCGAGTGCGACACCGAGGCGGGTCATTTCCGACAGCGCGCGAGTGACGAGCGCCGCGACGGCGTTGTCACCGAGGCCGAGGCCGTGGGCCATGCCGGCGGCGATCGCATAGACATTCTTGACCGCGCCGCCGAACTCGATGCCTGCTAGGTCATCGCTGGTGTAGGAGCGGAAATAGGGCAGTGTGAAAAGCTCTTGCAGCCGGACGGCCAGTTCCTTGTCTTCGGATCCGATCACCGCGCAAGTCGCCATACCGGTGGCGATTTCCTCGGCGTGGTTAGGACCTGATAGAGCGGCGATGGGATTCATCGGGAAAACCTCACGCAGGACCTGGCTCATGCGGTCGCCGGTAAGTTTCTCGATGCCCTTGGCACAGGACAGCAGCGTGGCGCTCTCCGGAAGTCCCACCGTGCGCAGCGTTTGTGCCATCGCCCGGGTGGCCGAGGTGGGGACGGCGAAGATGATCAGGGGATATCCAAGCGCATCGGCTGGATGAGTGGAGGCGCGGACATTCTCGCCGAGCAAGATCCCGCTGAGATAGTGCGGATTCTGGTGGCCGCTGTTGATGGCGGCGGCGGTTTCAGCATCCCGGCCGATGACGAGGATGGAATCTAGCTTGGGGGCCAGCAGCTTGGCCATCGCCATGCCGAAGGAACCGGAGCCGATGATGGCGGCGGAGGAAAATGGACTTTCAGGCATCGGTCGTTTTGGATTTGCGGGTGAAGCGATGCTCGGTGCCTGCGCGGAGACGCTCAATGTTGGAACGGTGTTTCCAAATGGCGAGGATGCCGACAATTAGGGTGAACGCGAACAGCGGCTTGTTCCACGTGCCGTTCTGGATTTTTCCATGGAACCACGAGCCCCACAAGGTGACTAACGGCAGCACCGCCGCCGCAACGATGCTGGCCAGCGAGACATAGCGGCTGATCAGGAAAACCACCAGCCAGACAGCGATTAGAATCACGATGGCTGCGGGCATCAGGGCGATCAGCACACCGGCGGAAGTCGCGATGCCTTTACCGCCCTTGAAGCCGACCCAAGGTGAATAATTGTGCCCTAGCACCGCGCAGAGGCCGGTGATCACTTGGAAAGCCTGTGCTGTTAGCATCGGGAATTCCTGTGAATACGGCAGCAGCCCGGCCAGGGTCATCGGGTTTTTCATCCCCTCGAAACGGATCAGCGAGATCGCGATCACTACCGGGATGAATCCCTTGAGCGCGTCTAGCAACAGGCAGGTGATGCCGTATTTTTTCCCGATGACGCGCAGCACATTGGTCGCTCCGATGTTGCCTGATCCATGTTCGCGGATGTTGATCCCTTTCATCGTGGCGATGAGGAGACCGAACGGGATTGATCCGAGCAGGAAGGCGAAAACCGGGCAGAGCCAGAGTTGCATGCGATGGGCGTTAGAGGCGCGTCATTCAGCGGTGGCAGAAGTGATGACGACCTTCTCCACGGGAACATCGGTGGAAGGCAGCTGCATCTTCTCACCGGTGACGGGGTGTTTCATCGTCAGCTCGGAGGTGCCGGTGCTGACGGCCTTGATCTTGTCCACGACGCCCATGCCTTCCACGACTTTTCCGAACACCGCGTAGCCGCCGTTGCTGGGGAAATCGAGCATCGCGTTGTCCTT
>JBBQDJ010000149.1:0-8402 GCA_038319595.1 Verrucomicrobiales bacterium | reverse complement strand
GCCTGCTGGTTCTTCATTTCACCGATGTCGGCGGTTAGATCGACCAGTTGCACGGCGGGCAGGCCGCTTTTCCGGGCTTCGGCATCGCTGGGCTTGCTCCATCCGCCGCTGCCCTCGCAAAACGCCAGTTTCCAGGATCCTTCGCGGACGGCGAATTGTCCGCTGATGCTGTGGTGGACGATGCTGGTGCGGGTGGCCTTGCCATTTCCTAGCAGAACGGGAAGCAGGCTGAAGCTATCCTCGGCTGCGGTGTCTGGCAATTTCACACCGGTGATCTCCGCCGCCGTCGCCATGAAATCGGTGAGACAGACGAGGGCGTCCGACCTGCCGCCGGGCTTCACCTTGGCCGGCCAGCGAACGAGGAATGGAATGCGGTGCCCACCCTCCCAGATGTCCGCCTTGGTGCCGCGGAAATCAGCGCATGGGTAGTGCCCTTGCTTTTCGAGTTCGTCGATTCCTGCCGCGGGCGAGCAGCCATTGTCGCTGGTGAAAATGACCAGGGTGTTGTCGGCCACGCCGTTTTTCTCCAAAGCTGCGAGCACCTCACCGACGCAGGAATCCGTCTGCATGACGAAATCCCCGTAAGAACCCAAGCCGCTTTTTCCTTTCCATTCCGGGCTGGGAACGATGGGCGTGTGCGGCGAGGCGAGCGGCAGATAGATGAAAAACGGTTTACCGCTTTTGGACTGCGTTTCAATCGTCTCGATCGCCTTGCGGGTGAGTGTCGGCAGGACGTCCACTGCCTCGAACTCGGGCGCTGCCGGACCCTTGCGGACCCATTCCTTCACTGCGGTCGGGAGGGCGGTGACGCGATCATTTTCGATCCAGGCGAACGGCGCCATGTCGAGCGAGGCGCTGATGCCGAAATACGAATCAAAGCCCACGCTAACAGGACCGCGGACGATGGGTTTCGAGAAATCAAACTCCCAGCCGGGATGCTTCTTCCGTTCTTCGGGATTCGCCCATTTCGCCCAGTTGAAACCGAGATGCCACTTGCCGATGCAGGAGGTGTGATAGCCTTGGTCCTTTAAAAGGCTGGCGACGGTTAGACGGTCCGGCGCGATCAACGGCGGGCTCACCCCGCCTAACACCCCCTTGACCAGCGAGGTGCGCCAGCAATAGCGCCCGGTCATGATCCCGTAGCGGGTGGGCGTGCAAACCGAAGAGCCGCTGTGCGCGTCGGTAAACGCCATCCCCTGCGCGGCCAGCTTATCGAGCGAAGGAGTTTTGATTTTCCCGCGGGCGGGATTGAGCGCTTGGACGTCGCCATAGCCAAGATCGTCGGCGAGGATGTAAATTATGTTAGGCCGGTCTGCGGCCAAGGACGCAAAGCATCCTGCGAGCAGTGCGGCGAGGACAAGGGTGGTGGTTTTTGCGGGCGTGGTCATTTGGTGGGAATGAGTGTGGGTTCGCCTTTGATCCAGCCGAGCGAGGCGAGGAACTTGTCGGCTTCGATCAGGGTCGGAGCGTAATGATCCGGCTTGTTGAAAAACCCGTGGCCGGCGCCCGGATAGAGATGGACATCGCAGCGCGAGCCGGCTTTTTCCATCTTGGCTTTAAAGTCCGTGACCACCTTGATCGGGATCAGGTTGTCCTTTTCACCTAAAAACACCACGGTTGGCGGCGCACCCTTGGTGATGTTGTGGGCAGGCGAAAATTCCTTGAAGCGCTTGCCGACGCGTTCGTGGCCCCACTGGCCGGGACCATTGTCGAAAACGGGATTGAACAATACGAGGGCCTTCGCTTTGCAGGGGATTTTCAGATCGTCCTGCGGATCATCCAGTCCGTCGACCAAGGTGGTGAACGCTGCTAGGTGCCCACCCGCAGAGCCACCGCTTGCAGCGATCCGGTCGGGATCGACACCGAGTTCCGAGGCATGCGAAACCACGTAGCGCATCGCGGATTTGGCATCCGCCACACACATCAGTGGCGGGCCCTTGTCCCCTTTCGGAATGACGCGGTATTCGACCCGGATCCCGACCATCCCGCGCGTCGCCAGATATTCACTTTGTGGCTGGAATTGATTCACGCTGCCGCCCACCCAGCCGCCGCCGAAAAAGAACACAATCGCCGGACGCTTGTCCGTGGGTTTCCAATCCGCAGGCTTGTCGACGAGCATTTGGAGTGGCCGTCCGCTCACCGTTTTGTAGATCAAGGTCTCCGACCCGTGAGAGGCGATGGCCGAAGCCACCCAGAAGCTGGCGATGGTGATGAAGCGTATCATGGTAGTCGGGAGGGCAGTTGGAGGTTGGCTGCGAAATCAGCCGACGTCATAACGTCCTGAAATTCACGGATCTGCCAATCAATCTCGCCGCTGTCCATGAAATTTACCGCACGCCTAGACCGCGAAAAACGCCTCACGCGCCCGCATCACTCCAGCGTTCCGCCAAAAAACTCCATCTGCTCGGACTCTTTGGGGTCCTCGAAGCGGACGCCCACACCCAGCAGGCGGACGGCGCGGTGGTTGCCGCGTTTCCAAGCTTCGGTTAGCAGTTCCTCGAAAACGGCGGGATCGACGGCGTGTCCCGCGCGTTCCGCCGTGGTGCGCTCGAAATCGGCGAATTTCATTTTCACGACCAGCGAACGGATGACGCGGTCGGAATGCGATTTCGCGAGATCCTCGCGCAATCCCTCGATCATTCCCCGCATCGGCGGGATCAGCGCCGGCAGGAAATCGATATTTTCAGCGAAGGTCATCTCGCTGCTCACCGACTTGCGGGTGCGGTCTGCGGTGACGGGCCGCTCGTCGATGCCGCGACACAACTGCCAGAGCTCGAGGCCCCATTTCCCGAAGCGGCGGGCCATCTCGATCTGATCGACTGCTTGGAGATCGGCGCAAGTCTCGATGCCGAGGGCGCTGAGTTTTTCCCGCATCTTCCTGCCGACGCCCCAGATGCGACCGACCGGCAGCGCGGCCATGAACGCGGGGATCTCCACCTCGGAAACGCCCTTCTGGCCGTTCGGCTTGTGCCAGTCCGAGGCGATCTTGGCGATCAGCTTGTTAGACGAAATCCCAGCAGAGGCGGTGAGCCGGGTTTCCTCGAAAATCTGTGCGCGGATTTCGCGGGCGATCGATTCACCGCTGCTCTGGAGGTGCGAGACGTCAAGGTAGGCTTCGTCGAGCGAGAGTGGCTCGATGAGATCCGTGAAGCGACCGAAAATGGCGCGGATCTGCGAACTAACGGCGCGGTAGAGATCGAACTGAACGGGCACGAGGATCAGGTGTGGGCAGAGTTCAAGTGCCTTGAAAACTGGCATGGCAGAGCGGCAGCCGTATTTCCGCGCCTCGTAGTTCGCAGTGGTCAGCACACCACGGCGTTCGCTGCCGCCAACGCCGAGCGGCTTACCGCGCAAGTCGGGATTTTCCCGTTCCTCGATCGCGGCGTAGAAGCAATCCATGTCGATGTGGATGATTTTTCTCAAGTGGCGGGCTTCAGTGTCGTTTCCTGCGGCGGCGAATTCCAACGGATTGTTGCGGGTGGCCGAAAAATCACTCAAGCAGTCCGAAGGATCGACAGGCAGGTTTTGTTCTGACAAAATGCGGCTGTTCTTCCGATTGACCGATGGCCGAAGTGATCCAATTCAACTGCCCCGTGTGCGGGACGATGCTGCGCCTGCCACTCGCCATGGCCGCCCGTCAGGGGCCTTGTCCGAAGTGCCAGCGGGAAATCGTCGCGCCAGATCCTTACCGGGGCATCGGCGCTCACGAAGCGCCCCCACCCGTCGTCCTCCAGGTGCCGGCACCGTTCAGACCCTTTGTTGAAACCCCGCCGCTGGTGCCGAAGCCGCCGGAGGTGATTTCCAAACCACCCAGGCCGATCGTGGAACCGGAAATTATTCTTCCGCCCGAGATTCCGGCTCCAGCCGCCGCCGCGCCGCCCCCCCCCGCCGCAGTGACGCCGGTTCCCGTTTCCGAACCGCCACAACGGGCAATTCTGGTGCTTTCCTGCCTGCTGGCCGGAGCGGTCGGCCTCGCGATGGGCTACGCCTTGGGGGTGAAAACGGCCCAGTCGTTCCGGGAGAATCCTGTCGTGTCCCCGCCCGTGATCGGAGCTCCTCAGATTGATAAACCGCCCGTGATCGAGGCCCCGCCGGTGGCCGATCCAGTCCCCACACCGACGCCGGTCGTCGAGCCAGTGAAGCCGCCGGAGAAAATTTCCGCTGCGGCCGAAGCATCATTGCAGGCCTTTCTCGAAGCCCCGGATTGGGCGACTCGCAATGCGTATGTTCTGGAACCCGACAAGGTGCGTGGTGCGATGGAGGCCTACTCCCGCGTGGTGTCAGATGGGCCCACGCCGTTCAAGTCGATCTCGGTGAAACAAAGCCAGGTCGATCCGGCGACGGGCAATACCTTGTTCATTTTCATCGTCGCCACCGAGAAGTTTCCCACCGGCATTCCGGTGGCGGTGAAGGAAACCGGCGGCGGCTGGCTGGTGGATTGGCTGGCGTTCGTGGAGTTCCGCGACTCGTTGTTCCAGCAATTCGTCGATGGCCCGCCGGGCAAGGGCGGGTTTTTCCATCTCGTGGTCAGCGTGGCGCCGGCAGCCCAGAAGGAAACGTCGGCTAACAAAAATTTCACGGCTTACTTTCTCCAGTCGCCACTCGCTCAAAAGGCCCAGCTTGCCTACGTGAAGAAGGACTCACCCACCGCGACCACGCTGCTGGAACAGACCGCCGGCGGCAGGACATACGCCCCGGTGCTCGAAGTGGAAAAACGCATCACCCCGGACAAGCAGGACTATTTCGAAATCCTCTCGGTGAAGGCGGACGATTGGTTTCCACGCGAAAACTGAGCCGCGCTTCCGCGTGGCTTGCAAGGTGCGGACGCTTCGCCCCGTTTCCTGCCGCATGATCCGAATCCATTGGCTGCTGCCTCTCGCCCTTGCCTTGCCTCTCACCGCCCGCGAGCTGTCACCGCTGCCGGCAGATCTATCAGCCTATGTGCTGACGGAGGCACCGGAGCCCGCAGGCTTGCTTTTGAAAAAGGGCGACAGGGTTGCAATCTGCGGCGACTCCATCACCGAACAGAAGCTTTACTCCGTATTGTTAGAAACTTATCTGACCGCCTGCCTGCCTGAGCTCGACATCACCTGCCGCCAATACGGCTGGAGCGGCGAGCAGGCCGCCGGATTCCTCGCCCGACTCGAAAGCGACGTGCTGCGCTTCAAGCCGACCGTCGCCACGACCTGTTATGGCATGAACGATTTCCGCTACGTCCCCTACGACGAGAAGATCGCCGCCGAATACCGCAAGAACCAGACCGCCGTGGTGGATGCGTTCAAGTCCATCAACTGCCGCGTGGTGTTAGGATCTTCGGGCATCATCGACTCCGTGCCCGGGTGGGTGAAAACGGCATCCGGCACGAAGGAAGAGCTCAATCTCTCGCTCTCGAAATTTCGCAACATCAACATCGAGGTCGCCAAGGCCACCGGGGTGTCATTCGCCGATCTCTATCAGCCCATGCTGCTGGCGAACCATGCGGCGAAACTCCGCTATGGCCCCGACTTCAGAGTCTCAGGAAAAGATGGCGTCCATCCCGCTTGGGCCGGCCACGTGATCATGACCTATGGTTTCCTCAAGGGCCTGGGCGTCACCGGCGATCTCGGATCTGTTAGTTACGACGAATCCACCGGAAAAGCGGAGGCCACCAACGGCCATCAGGTTCTATCCACGGAAAACGGCACGATTAAACTCCTGAGCACCCGCCTCCCCTTCAGCCCCGGCCCCGGCGCGACCGACAAGGATGATTCGATCCGCGCCGGCATGGCGCTGGTGTCCTTCGACGACGAGTTGAACCGCTTCACCTTCACCCTCAAGTCCCCGAAGTCCGCCAGCTACACCCTCAAATGGGGCGAACAGAGCCGCACCTACACTGCGGATCAACTCAAGGCCGGCATCAACCTCGCCAAGGATTTCGACAGCCATCCGCTGGTCCCCGCTTTCAAAAAAATCCAGGATGCTGTGGCGAAAAAGCAGGCTTACGAAACGCGCCAGATCAAGGAGCTCGTCCACGGTCCCGCAGGCAAGGCCGATGTGGAAGGCACCTTCGCCACGACGGAGACGGTGCGCGCCCCCCTTGAAAAAGCCATCATCGACGCGAAGCAACCCGCCGCACACGAGATCACCTTGACCGCCGCTCCTTGAAATCCCGCCTCTGAAACAACCCAGCGCCGAGCCGCGTAAACCCGCTGCCATGAATCGCACTCACCTCATTTTTACCCACGCCGCAGTCTTCTCCGTGGGAATCGCCAGTGCTTTGATCGTCCATCGTTCCCGCGATCCGCAGCCCGCCCCAAGCACTGCGGAAAATACACGTGCCTCGCACTCTGGTTCCTCAAGCGTGAGCGGAACCACCTCGGCCGACGGGAATCCGCGGACCAAATCCTCCGCAGCGGAGGAGCCCCGCACACTTTCCAAACACGATGCGAAAACTCCGGGCGCGCGACTCGGTGACATCGTCCGCATCGCCGACCCGCTTGAGCGCCAACGATCGCTGCTAGAACTCATCGATACCCTCGGCCCCGATCAATTCGCCGCCGTGGCCGAACAATTCCGGGAACTCGACCACTACGGCGAATCCCGTGGCGATTATGAAATGATTCTGCGCGGTTGGGCCAAGGCCGACCCACTCACCGCACTCGATTACGTCGCGCAGCATGGCAATGGCCGCTCAGGCAGCGGTGCCATCCTTTCCACTTGGGCCGCCAGCGATCCCGCCGCCGCCGAACGCTGGGCCATCGACCATTTCACCGGTGACGGCGCGAATCCCTACCTCGCCTCCGTGATCCGCGGCATGGCCGCCACCGACCTTGCCAGCGCCACGCGCCTCGCCGAATCCATGCCAAAAAGCCGCGAACGCGGCGACGCAGTGCTCAGCATCACGGATGCGCTCTTCATGCAAGGTATCGACGCAGCCATGGCCTATCCCGCCACCCTCACCGACGAAGCATTGCGTGGCGGATTCGTCTCCGCCATCGCCCAACATCTCATCGAGAAAGATCCCGATCAGGCCGCCACCTGGCTCGCTTCCATGGCTCAGGGTGAAGCTCAAAGTCGAGCCGCCCGTGACGTCGGTGAAGCCCTTGCTCGCGAGGACACTTCCAAGGCCGCCGCCTGGGTCACCACCCTCAAGCCCGAAGCCCGCGCAGAGGCCGCCATCGGCGTCATTGACCTGATGTCTTCCAAAGACATCGCTGGCACCGCCCAGTGGGTCAGCAGTCTTGCCGGAACGCCGAACTACGACAGCGTCGTCGAGCAATTCGTCTGGAGTTGCAACAGCCGCGCCCCCGAGCAATCCGCCGCATGGATTCAAGGCGTTTCCGATCCCGACCAACAACGCCATCTCTATCACCGCATGCTCGGCGAGTGGGCCCAGAAGGACCCCGCCGCCGTCAAACAATGGGTGGCTGCGAACAACGTGCCTGACAGCGTGCGCCAAAGGTTTTCGAAGTGATCCATGACAACGGGTTCAGTGAGAAGCATCCTGAGGCATTCACACGCGGTGCCCCCGCCAAAGACCTCGTCATAAAATGCGAGAGCCCCATTTTTCCCCTCACTCCGGTCCGGCTGACAGCCGTTTCAGGAGCTTCCCGCCAAAAGCAAATTCCTGGCTTTCGGCCATGATCTCTTCAGCGGCAAATTCCCCCCCCAACAAATTGTTTAAGAGGATCCTTGTGTGCAACAGACATAACTAAAACCCAATCTATATTTCCGGAGTAACAACAAAACGATTTCTCTCAAACAAATGAAACAAGCCAACATGATCAAGTCCACACTAACGCTCGCCGCCATCGCCACAGCGGCATTCACTCTGAGTTCGCGGGCAGCGGACGCTCCCGCCATCCCAAAACCCGACGGCAAGCCTGCCGACATGAGCAAGCCCGTTCAGGTCTTCATCCTCATGGGCCAGTCGAACATGGTCGGCATGGGTAAGCTCTCCGGCCCCAGTGTCCGCTGGGGCAAAGAGTTCATTGAGCCGGTGCTCTCGGTTTATCCCGGAGCCTATGACCCCAAGGCCGATTATGACGCGCTGAAACCGGATAAGACCCTCGCCCTCGCAAGTTTCGGCGGCGGAGAACCCACTCCCTTTCCGGGCGGCGGCACCCAGGTCGTTCGCGGTTTTATCCAGCCTGAGCAATCCGGCCTTTATGAATTCAATCCCGGCCACGGCGCATCCGAGCAGAACATCATGGTGGTCAATGGCGTGGAGGTTCATCGCCAGGAGCCAGGCGGGAAAGCGGTGAAAAAATCCGTGCAACTGACGGCGGGCGAAAAGACCCCGTTTAAAATCACTTATCTAACGGATCAAGCCAATGGGTTAGGTTGGATGTCTCGCATGGATTTTCCGGGCGTGCTCACCACCTCCGTGCGCCAGCAAGGGAAATTTCCTTACCTCGTCGATG
>JBBQDJ010000148.1:0-8404 GCA_038319595.1 Verrucomicrobiales bacterium | reverse complement strand
GAGGCGTGCCGTCACAGAAGACCCAGGTGTCCGGATGATAGAAGAAGTCCGGCTTCACATAGATTCCGTCGGGGTTTTTCTGGGCGGCGTCTGGAAGGCGGAGTTGGTGGTCGTGGAGGTAATCGAGGAATTTTTCCTCAGTGCTGGAAGATGTGTCGATCTGCTTGCGGAGCCACTGATATTGTTCCTCATAACTGCGGTGGCCGCTGGGATCGGCTAGATCAATCGAGCAGGTCTTGAGTTTTTCGAGGGCCTCGCGGATGGCGAAGCGGTCAAGGATCAGGTGGTGAGGCTGGTTGTAGTAACTGAGGAGATCGTCGTAGGAGGCTTTCTCCGCATAATCGGGATCGTCAAAGTTGCAAATCTCGATGGCGGTTTCGACGACCTTGCGGAATGCATCGACATCAGTGGCGAGCTGGGAGAGCACGCCGAGGCTGCCCTCGCTGGCTTCGTAAAGAAATATGTTAGGATCGGCCTTGTCGCCCATGGTGGTGGCACCGAGTTCGGCGGACTCGATCTGAAAGACCTGTTCGATGGCGCGCTTGAGCGCGTATTGAAGGGAGAGCACGCCGGCGGAGTCCAAAGCGAGGGTTTTGACAGGCTCGATGTAGAGGGCGTCGGCATTGGTGTGGGTGAAGATCTGGACGCGCCGAATCTCATTGGCGGACGGCTTTTCCGGGTCGGGCTTGGGTTTCCAATAGCCGGTGGATAGATCGAGAAAGAAGCCTTCCTCCTTCTGGGATTTGTCACCCTTGTTGACTTGGATGAGTTGCGCGGCGGGAATGTAGGCGAGGTTAAGCAGGTAATCCGAACCACTGAGGATGCGGGCGCGTTTGACTCGTGTCATGTCGCCATCCGGCACGGAGAAGAAGGTCTCGATATTGAATCCGACACGGCGGCGTTCCTCTTCCTCGCAGGTGATGTGTTCGCGGGGTTGGGCACGGCACTCGCTGAGCGGGATAATGTCCACGAATTCCTCGCGGTTCTTTGATTCAGTTAGATCAATGCCGGTGAACGGACAAGTATCGGCGGTTTTCTCACTGTTATCGAGCCAGTAGCCAGACCCCTTGCAGACACGAGCCTGGCGAATCTGGCTTGGAATGTCCGGCAGGATGATCTGGCAGATCGAGAATTTCTCTCGGGCGTGATAGATGATGTTTCCCGGACCGAACTCACGCAGCGCGATGAGGCGTGGGCGGGAGATGTATTCGCCACCGTTGCCTTGGCTGGCGAAGACGCGCACCGGCAGGCGGGTGAAGTTATAACCGGGCAGGAAACCCTCGGAGGCGAGATAACGAAACACATAGAACTCGGTCATCTCCGGGCTGCCGGAGCCGAACTCCATGCGGTTCTGAAGCAGATCGAGCTGACGGGTGGATTGGTCCTGGAGCCGCTTGAGGTCGCGGTATTCCGGGCTGTTGAGGGTGTAGGTGCCGAGATCGATCTGGTGGCTGGCACGCGAGCGTGTGGCCTTGGCTTCCTGATAGAGGATGCGCCAGCGCTTGAGGGATTGGTCGAGATCTGTTTCGAGATTACCGAGCTGCTTGCTGATCCAAGCGGCAGAGAACCAGGATTCGGTTTCTAACTGTGCGACGAGCGTCCCGAGAATTTTGATGAATGCTGAGGTGAGGTTGGCGAGTTGTTGAGGATCGAGTGTGAGGGCGGCGGTGGTTTGCGCTCGCAGGGGCTGGGTGGACTGATCCACTTCCAGTAACTCGGTGACCGACTGTTTGACGTGGGGCAGACTGAGTTCTGATAGAGCAAAGGCCCGTAGGTGGGATTCGATCAATTCGCGGTTCCGGAGATCGATGCGCGGAGCTTCGACGAAGCCGGCCACGAGATCCTCTTTTTCAGCGAAGTAGTGGCGATCGTGCGGTGAGTAGCTGGAGCAATAGGTGAAGACGAGGGCCGACTGGCCGCTGCGGCCCGCACGACCACTGCGTTGGGCGTAGTTTGCCGGATTGGGCGGAGCGTTCCGCAGGTGGACGACACTCAGGTTTGAAATGTCGATGCCGAGTTCCATGGTAGGTGAGCAGAACAAGGCACTGACGGACTCGGTGCGGATTTTTGCTTCATCCAAGTGTTTCTGTTCTTCATCGAGATACCAGTCGGCACGGAACCGGTCCTCTCGGTCGAGACGCGCTTCGTTCTTGAGTTGGCCGGTGTGATCTTCTCCCACCAAGTTCTTCAATTTGGAAAAGTCAGTTAGATAGAGTTTCTGGAAGAAGAGGTTGGCCTTGCTCTGGAAACCTTTGTAGGTCCGGAGCTTAACTTCATCACGCCGCACGGTGGTACAGTCGCCGGGTTTCCATAGGATCTTGTCGAGTCTTAGCCGATAAACATCGACGTCCTTGTTCTCCGCAGACCTAGCTTTCAATGTGACGAGAAAGCCAGCTTTCGCCAGCGTGGAAAGTAGGGCGCTGATGAACTCATCAAAATCATCCCTTTTGACTTTTTCATCCGGGAAGTGATCGCGAATGAATTGTTTGGCATACTTGCCAAACGCGCTGGATAACCCAAGAGACCCGGATCGCCGTTGATCACGACGATTCAGACGGCAGGTCCTCATGAAAAACGGGGCGAATGTCTTGTCCCCCTCAAATGTCCACGGGCTGCGCAAGTGTTCTCCGAACTCTTTCTCGGCATCGGCCAAGGGGGCGCTTTCTAACAACTGCTCACTGTGTATGGCGTATTCGAGCCGGAAGTGGTCGAGGACATTACGAAGAAATCGGGTGCGGGTTTCCTTGTCCAGATCGCAGACCCATGGGACTCCCACCCAGCCGGGCTCATGCGCGGCTGCAGTTTCGAGATCCTCGTATTCGACATCGATGAGCGCACATTTTTCCAGATTGGGAAGGATCACACGCCAACCGCGACGGAGGTCATAGATCGCTTGATAGAGCAGGTATTTTTCGAAGATCTTTTCGAACTTCTGAACGACAGTGGGAAATGGATCGGGATCAATATTCCTCGCGTAACTCCTGACCTCAAGATTGAGGGATTCACGAATGAGTCGGCCTATTTCCGCAAAACCGAGGTGGCCAGCGGGTGAATCGGCAGCGGCTTTAGCGATTGCCGACCGGATGCGCACCACACGGACGAAGTCGTTGAAGTGACCAGCTTGAAGAGCTGCGTCCTGGCGGTTGTCGGTGAAGCTGAGAAGTTTCTGGTCCTTGGGACGGTAACCATTTTCCGCAAGCCCTTGGAGGATCAGAAATGATGAGATGGTGGTGGAGGTGCTGCGGCCCTCGTTGCCGAGAGTGGTGAGCTTGGTGCGCTCATTGGTATTGCCGTCGAAGAACAGTCCTGCGGTGGGATCGAAGAGCAGGCCCTTTGGCGCACCTCGCATGAACCAGCCTTTCGATGGCAGTTTGGAACTTTCGCCAAATTCGAAATTGCCGTTCTCGTCGTAGGAGATGCGTTGTGGCATGCGGTCCGAGTAGGCCTTGGTGACCTTGAGCCCATCGCGCTTGGTGGTGGTGAGCCAAGCGGGGGGCAGGTTTTCGAGATCATCGTCCTCGTTCCAGATGTCAGTTCCGCCGGGGATGACGTATCCCGGCTTGTGGGAGGATTCGGTGGGGGTCTGTTCGGTAAATTCGCGTGGAATGAGTTTTAAGTTGGTCTCGTCCATCGATACGCAGACGAAGGTTCGTCCGCTGGCCCGACTGAAAACATGAGGGTAAATCATTCTTTCCCCGCCGCCATGGTGGATTCCTGGTTCCAATGTGATGAATCGAATGCCTTCCGGCTCCAAAGTGGCATAGACAGAGCCGGTTTGTGCGAAGAACTGGTGGAGGCGGAAAGGAAGGTAGGTGTATCGGTCCTCGCGTTTGGCAAGTTCGAGGTTGGCCTGGCTGATCCAGTTTAGAAGCTTGGTTAGATGTTCGCGGCAGATGTCCTCGGGAAGGCCGGAGTCCTCTGATAGAATGGTAGCGATTCTGGATTGATTGAGCGGGGTGGCGCGTTGCAAGATCGGCTGTGATCCTTCGATAATTTCTTCACGCAGTGCGATGCGGTTTTCCAACCAGACTGCTACGGGATGGACGCGAAGTTTCTCTGGCGGTGACGTTGGATCGATCTCGCGAGTAATGGATTTGGCGAGGGTTTTCGGATCGAAGGGGTATGCGCTTTCATCTAGCGAGCGCGCCAGGGTTTCAGAGATGATCTGATGGGTTCCAAAGTCCTCACCGAAGATCGCAGATGCCACCTCGGCGATGGTTTTCTTCCGATGGGCGGTGGAGCCTTTCGAAGACATGGTCGCCGAGGTGCCGATCGATGTGACGGGATTTTTGCAACGCCCCCGGATGCGGCGGATTAACATGCTCACGTCCGCGCCCTGCCGTCCCCGGTAGGTGTGGAGTTCGTCAAATACGAGGAATCGGAGGTTCTGATAGATCGAGTCACGCAGGGGCCTCTCGCCATGGCGGGTGAGAATGAGCTCCAGCATCATGTAGTTGGTCAGCAGGATGTCGGGAGGGTCGCCGAGAATTCCTTCACGCTGCTCACCTTTAGTTTGTCCCGTGTAGGCCGCGAAACGGATCGGAAACTCTTTGTTCGTTTGCTCCTGATAGTTCTTGGCGAATTTCTTCAGCTCCTCTTCTTGGGAGTTGATCAGGGCGTTCATCGGATAAACCAGCACCGCTTGGATTCCCTTGCCGTATCCTTGCTGGAACAAGTGATTGAAGACGCTTCCTAGGAAAGTCACCGACTTACCCGATCCTGTGCCAGAGGTGACGATGAAGCTCTTCGCCTTGGCTCCCAGCGTGATCGCCTCCACCTGATGAGTGTAGAGGGTGTAGCCATGGAACACACGGCCGATTTCCTGATGGAGAACTCCGTTTTTCACCAGTTCTGCGACTGAGACATTCCGCTCGAACGAGGGATTGAACTGGATCAGCGGCTCGGGCCAGAGCTTGTTTCCGGAAAGATCTTTTTCGACCTTTGTGCGGATGTCGTCATCGTGGATGTCGATAAAGCTGCGAATATACTCCTCATACCCTGTAACGATCTTGCGGTGTAGGTTCAGGGCGTCCATGAGCTGACAATGAGTTAGGGAATCCAGAGGCCCGGGGCAAGGTCCTTTCACCGAATTCCCGGATTGTCGGCCGAACCGAGCCCGAGCATTGGCACCCTGCCATGCAACGATCATACTCGGATTTCCCGGGGCCACTCGCGAAGCTGCGGCTCATGCAAAAATTTTGGAAGACTTGGAGGGGTGAAAGTGGCAGTGCCGGTGGGACGCCCGCTCAGTCACCGCCGAGAGGAATGCCCTGCATGCATCTCCCAGGTCACCGCGGCGAGTGAGAAGGGATCCTGGAAACCCGTGAAAATCAGCAGGATTTCCAAATTGGAACTCAAAGCCCCTTAAGGCGACCCTACTGACCGGTTGGCGGCAACCAAGAATACCCGAAGCGGTCATGTGACTTGGTAGTGGCATGCGGACAGGCCGCATTCCCCCTCGACTCCATTAACCACCGATTGAACACCAACAACAAAAAAGTGGCACACTATTGGCATACCGACTTTTCGTGAAACCAACAAAAAAGGAGCCTCTCGGCTCCCTAAGTCATTGACTTTAAAGATGGTGGGTAGAGATGGATTCGAACCAACGTAAGCTTTCGCTAGCAGATTTACAGTCTGCCCCCTTTAGCCACTCGGGCATCTACCCATTCCGCTTTCGCGGGGCGGAGGTATGGGGAAGAGCGCCGGACCTGACAAGAAAAACATTCCCTGTGAGGGAAATTATTTCCATTCCGGACACTTGCAGTCTCAGCGCGTCAACGAGTTGCACGGGAGCCGATCAATCCGGCCATGTTCCGGGTCATGAACTTCCGCGCCCATGGGATCCGGCGGCTGAGCCCGAAGAATAGGTGCCGGACAGGGCTGAGCCATTCGAGGTCGGACTGGAACCACGGCGTGAGCCAGCGGGTAGCGATTTGATAATAGCGAAGTGGCAAGGTGCGCCGGGCTTGGTAGAGTTTCAACGCTTCGGGAAGCGGATGGCTGGCAAGGCATGCGGCGAGGCAGGACGCATCGGCAAGGGCGAGATTGACGCCTTGGCCGAGCTGCGGACTCATGGCATGGGCGGCATCGCCGAGGACGACCACGCCGTCAGAATACCAACGCCGCATGCGGACGTCACCATAGCGGGCGGTGAGGACTTGATCCCAAGAGTGGATCTGGTTGAGCAGTCCCGCCGATTTTGGACAAAGGGCAAAAATACGGCTTTTCCATTCCTCAAGAGGCCTGGACCGCCAGTCTTGGTCATCCGCGATTCTGATACTCCAGAAAAGGCTGACCAGTGGAGGCCCGCCGTCGAGATCACGACCGGTGGCGAGGAAACCACCGAGGCGACGGGTCCCATCGACAACCTGATAGAGCTCATCTTCCGGGAAGACTCCATCATTGTGACCAATGAACCAGTGTGCGCCCCAGGGGTAGCCCCGGTTGGTGCCACGGGTTCCAACGAGATCACGGAGCTTCGACCGGGCGCCGTCGGCAATGATGAGGAGATCGAAGCCGCCACAGGTGGCACCATTGCCAGCGGTCAGCTCCCAGCGGTTTTGCGATTTTGAAACCGTGTCGACTTCCCAGCCCCAGCGGATGTCGACCCCGGCGTCCTTCATGGCTTGGATCAGATGATGAAGGAGCACCGGCCGATGGAGACCCGCGCCGAAATTCCCCTCCCCGATTTCCCGATAGCGGAGATCGAGTAAAGTGCCGCCGCGGGAGTTGAGGACGTGAAGGCGTTCGACCCGAGCGGCGTGGGCGAGGACTTCATCGAGAATGCCGAGTTCCCGCAGGACTCCCATGCCGGAAGGCTGGAGGAGGAACCCAGCACCAACCGCCTTGCATTCACCTGCCCGCTCAAACAGCACGACCTCATGGCCTTGGCGGCTCAAAAGCACCGCCGCGGCCGGCCCTGCAGTTCCGCAGCCAACGATTGCGATGCGGAGAGACTTGAGGTTCATGACGAATCCGGCTTACCAAAGGCCGTAGTGTCCGGTCTTCATGATGTAAAGCCCCATCAGGAAGTTGGCGGTGCCGTGCATGATGACGCAGGCACCGAGGCTTTTGCTCCAAATACAGAGAAGGTATGTTAGACAGCCGTAAACGAAGGCCCCGGCGTAGTCGACGGGGGCATGCGCTAGCATGAAAAAACCGGTGACGACCCCGAAGGACAGCCAGGTGGCGCGACCGAAAGGCTGTTTCCAGTAGTCCCCTTCCCAATCGCAAACGAAACGCATCAGGAAGCCGCGCCAAAAGATTTCCTCCACCAGCGCGACCACCACCACCGCGCGAAAAAAACGAAAACCCAGTGAGGTCCAGTAAGCTGCAGGATGTTGGAAAATACCTGGATCGAAGCCTTCGTTGCGCTCGGTGATCCCTAGCAGTTTGAGCACTCCCGAAGTCTCGCCTTTCAATCCCCACGCGTCGTGGAGTGCAACAGGCAGCAGCCAGAAGCCAATGCCGATCGCCCCGAAAACGATGCCCGCTGCGGTCCATTTGAGCGACCCGTTAAATTGATAGAAACGTCGGTAGTGAAGAATGAATCCGAGCGCGACCAGAGTCTGGACCGGATAGATAAACTGCGCCGGATCCCGCCTCCACCACGGTGCGTCCGGATGCTTCCACTCGATGAATCCGCCGACGAGTTGCAGCAGAATCATGAACACCATGAAGACCACAAACGGGACCACGTGCGCTCTCGTGAGTTGCTCGGGATCCTGCGATGGTGGCCGGCTGCTCATGCCTTTTTGAGCCGTCCGACGAAGCGCTCGATCTTGTCAGTCGCCGTTCGGATGTCGTCGAATGCCGTCGCATAACAACAACGCAGGAACCCCTCGCCGGATGGACCGAACGCACTCCCGGGAACGCAGGCGACACTTTCCTCCTCCAATAAACGAATGGCGAATTCCGTGCTCGTTAGACCGGTGCTGCGGATGTCGGGAAAGACATAGAACGCACCGCCCGGCGTGTGGCAGTCGAGACCGATTTCATTCAACCGCTTGACGAGGAAATCGCGCCGTTGGTGATAACTGTTGCGCATTTCAATCATCGCGGGCTGGCCGTTTTCGAGAGCCTCGATGGCGGCATTCTGGCTCATGATCGGCGCACAGAGCATCGCGTATTGGTGGATTTTCATCATCGCCTCGATGATCGGCTGCGGCGCGCAGGCATAGCCTAACCGAAAGCCGGTCATGGCGAATGCTTTCGAAAATCCGTGCAGCAGGATGGTGCGTTCCTTCATTCCCGGCAGCGAGGCGATGGACACGTGCGGCTCGGTTTCGTCGTAGCGGAGTTCGCTGTAAATTTCATCCGTCATTACGATGAGGTCGTGCTCGATGGCGAGTTTCGCAATGCCTTCAAGGTCTTCCCGCGAGGCGCAGGCACCGGTGGGATT
>JBBQDJ010000147.1:0-8410 GCA_038319595.1 Verrucomicrobiales bacterium | reverse complement strand
ATCGTTTTAAATGGCGAACGGAGCAACATCCCGAAAAACTCCAAACGCCCAGCCATGAAAACCAGCGGACGCCGCACCGACAACCAGCCAGGAGCGGTACGGACATCCGTTTGCATTGACGAAGCGGCGTGCTGTCCCGAGCCAGCCGTTTCGTTTAAAAAAAAAATTTGCGGTGGCCGCACTGACAACCAGCCAGGAGCAGCGCGGACCACCGTTTCAAAAAGCGCGTGAAGCTCTGTCCCGAGAGACTTCGTGCGCCCAGCCAATGAAAGAGTCAACAGACGCCGCACCGACAACCAGCCAGGAGCGGTGCGGCAATCTGTTTGGATCGACGAAAAGGCGTGCTGTCCCGAGCCAGCCAGTGCGTCTGAAAAGAGTCCCAACCCTGACACCCGGGCGAATGCGGCCGGAGCCGCAGAGCGGACCGCCTCGAGTGTCAGAATTGGTAGGGTGAACAACATTGCTGCTGTTGGGTGTGTGGTGGGTGAGTGGTTTAGAAAATTCCAAGATCGTCGACAGCTTCTTCGCCGGTGAGTTGGGCGAAATAGACGTCGAAGTTCGGCTTGCTGAAGATCTCGAAATTCATGCCGCGGCCGGCGAGCACGACATCGGAATCCGGTGAAATGCCGGCCTGCTCGCTGAGGTCCTTGGGGACGAGAAGCTTGCCTTGCTCGTTCACGTTCGCTTCGCGGACCAGCAGTGCGAGCTTCGCCAGCAACTTGGTTTTCTCCGCAGCGGTCTTGTCGCTTTCGTTGATCGTCGCGACCTTGTGGTTGAACGAATCCTTGCTGAGCACCCGCACCATCGGCACGCCAAGATCCTTGGCGAACATCAGGAACAGCGAGTTTCCCACCTCGGGCCGCCAGGACGCTTGGACCGAAACCCGAAACTTCGGGTCGATCTTATACGGGTGAAATCCCGTGCAGCGTTGGTTGTCGATTTCCACTTGGGCGAGAGAGTGATTGGTTCAGCGCCGACAAAGTACACTGAAATACACTCAACTCGCAAGATTAATTTGACACATTTTTACTAAATACACAACTCATAGAAATTCAATGAGTTTCAAACCCGCACCTCCAGAAGTTTTGATAAAATTGGTGCGGATTCTAGAGATCTTTGAAGGACTTTTCGACATATTTTGGCAAAAACAGCCAATTTTGTGGTGATTTTTTTATCAAATGAAACCCTGTGTACTTTGAAACCGGTTTTTCGATCTCAGTGTACTGGGACTGCGAACGCAATTTTCAACGGCTTGCAACGAAGTCCGAGCATGCGAGCGGATTCTGAAATCCAATCCACAGGCTCTACGTCCAATGTTTTTAAATCATCCTCTCCCCTGCGGCAAGAGAGAAGTCGAACTCTCTTCAGGCCCGAGAAACCCCTCATTTTCTCAGAGTCCCGGGATCCTCACCCCTTCTGAAGATCGGATGGAATCCCACCCCGGCGATGATCCCTTCTTTCAATCGCGGAAACCGAGGGATTCATTCCTTACGGCATCGCTCATTTGGCAAGGCCGGGCACGCGTTTGCCCATGAACAAGGGCGCGACATGATCGCGGATGAACTCCATTTTCACATTGTCGAAATGTCTGCCATAGTCGCCGTCCTTTTCCAACTGCGCGGTCCACGCGATGGGGACCAGCTTCTCAGCGTACAGCTTGCGGGTTGCGGCATCGGCACCGACGGGCAGCACGAACCCCGTGATTCCCGCCCCCGGGTCATTGAATTTCGGGTCCGCCGTACCGGAAAACGGCATGAGAAAGCCCAGCATCCGGTCCCGGGTGGAGGTATAGAGATAGACATGTCCCTTGACGCGCTTCAGCGCCTTCGTGAGATCGTAGTCCCGGCTGATCGAGGTGCCCAGAAGCACGACCTCATCGACTTGCATCGATTCAGGGAGAGCCTCCAGCGCGAAGATTGCTTCGGCAGTCCCAGCGGAAAATCCGAGAATCCCCAACGGGACTCCGGGATACTCCTTCGCATGCCGCGCGATTTCACCCGCCACTTTCTTCGCCTCCGCGCGTTTATATTTCACGCTGGCATCCTGATCGGCCATCAGCCCCCTCCCGGTTTCCCAGGAAAACATCTCCCCTGCTCCACGATAACCGGCTGCTAGGAAGCCTTTTTCGACACCCTCCGCGTAATTCTCCTTCGCCGTGCCGCCTCCCGCGCCGTCCAGATAGTAAATGTATCCACGCTGGATCCGCTCCGCCCTATCAGGCTGCGCTTTGGGCCAACCGGTCGGTTGGCCGGCACAACCGCCGATGAACACCGCAAGGCCGATTCCAAAAAAGCAGCGCAAGGAAACTCGGTTTGTTAAACAAGCTTTCAAGGTGGATCGAAAATCGAGGGGTTCTTGATCGCACATGTTCATTCCTCTGTTTAAGCGCCCGGGGCCGCAGAGCGCAATTCAATTTCGACTGAACGGATCATTGCCGAAACTTTAGCGGTTGAACGGCTGTGATCTTGGTCATGGACGAGCCACCCATGTTCCCTTTAGGGCCTTTTCGGTGATATCTAATAGCTGTGCCCCGTGCCATTGATCAATTATTTCTGATAGTGAAGGGCCAGGTTATCGATCATGTCCATGCCTTCGCCCTCGCCAAGGGTGAAGGCGAGGGTGTGGATACCGGAGGTGACTGGGAAAGCAGGCGAGGTGTAAGTGGCCCAGGCCTCGGTGATTGCGGATCTCTCCACCGTGTACACGGTCACTCCATCGAGGGTGACATTAAGAGGAGCCGCGGTCTTCTCATAGCCACTGCGTTTCACGACATCGAAACTAACGGTGTATTTTCCTAGATCGAACGTAAGCGTCTGGGAGACGCCATTGCCGAGACCGCGCAGGTATACGGCATGGTGGGAACCATCCGGCGGCGGCGGCGCACCTCCGACTCCAATGAGATCGCGGATACCAAGCTCGCCTTCCTTTTTGATGAAAGTCCACGTTGCGCCGTTTGGCTCGGCTTCGAGGGGCGCGTCGTTCTTCCCGCCGTAATCGAGCGCTTCGAAGCTTGGATTGGTCAGGGCCACCGCACCATCTGACCGGGTGAGAGTCACGATGTAACTGCGGGTGCGGCCGTTAGCAGCGGTGATGGTATAGATCTGCGGCCGGGTGAAATCCGTGACCGCCCCCGACAAGGGCTGTCCGGTAACTTGGGGCGAACCTGTATCGTAGATCGGCGCAAGATTCTTCAGGTCGGTGGCAAGCGGCACGTTCAGGTTGATCGAGTTGCCGGAAACCACGGCTGGCGGCATGCCGGGGATAACGAAATCGAGGAGGGTGGCGATGGGAGCCCCTTTGAGGTCGGCAACCACCACGGTGGGGAAGTCGCCGGATGACTCGAACGACGATGGCGGCAAGTCCAAGGTTTGAATGCCGGTATCCCCAGCGGTGATCTTCAATATTTCTTTGTTAGGATCCGACGCGTAGCGGGCATTCGTCACTTGGGTCGTGATGCCGGGCAAGGTCAGCTTGCGGTCGGCAGGCATCTTGCGGATGAAGACGTAAAGTTGGTTTCCCTCGCGCCTCATACCGCCCCAAGAGCAGGTGTTGGGAAACGGCAGCACCCGCCCAGCCTTTTCTACATTCACATGCTCTGCCATCTTCTGGAGGGAGATGACGTTGTATTGATTGTCTTTCAAATACTGCATCATCTGCATGAATTTGGCCGGATCGAGACTTACCTGCGGGTGTTCACCCTCCGGCACGCCATGAAAGGTGATCACTGCGATGCGTCCGGCGGTAGCTTGTTTCACATAACTGATGAAAGTTTCCACACTGATGTTGTCCTGCACGCCCCACGACGGCACATTCAAGGGGTGGTCCACCGTCGGTCGATAGGGTCGGCTGCCGCCGGCCCTGCCGAAGGTGTAATGGTTCGTGATGAGCTCCGGATAGAGATGCTTGAAAACCGAATAGACCGGCCACGCCAGCGTCGTGGGCTTGGGAAGATGATATTCCGAAAACTGGGATTCCATGTTTAGGTATGGACCCATCGACGCGCCGCCGTGGCCCTTGGTGTGGTTGCCGACATCGAAGCCCTGATCTGAGAGGGATTTGATCTGCTCCCATGTCATGTACCAATCCTTACGGGTGTTGAAGCCATCGAAGTCGGAGATATAAAACGAGCCGCCGAAACTGAATCGCTTCAGGATCGGGGCGACAATCGTTGCATGGCTAGCAACGCCGTCGTCAAAAGTCAGGACCACGGTTTTTTCAGGGACCGGCTTGATCACGATGCCGGTAGGGTCCGGATCGGCGGCGGGCAGGGCAACGACAATGGATGACAGGGCGCTGAAGGCAAGAACCTGACTAACAGCGAGGAACGGTTTCATAATCGTAGGATGAGCGAGAAGGCAAATGCGGCTACGGACGCATGGTCCCCAGAAGCCGCCGCCAATCAAGCGGAATCACCTCGAGATCCAATGTCGAAATCTGCCACCACCGGGACTCGAGACACACCCGATTGGCAAATCAAATTCAGATCGATAGGGGCAGGGCGCCCCAAATCACATTCATGAGGATGGTCAACACAAAGCCTCCTTTCCACAGCGTGAGAAGCGAAGTTTTCGCTTTACGATTGATGAGGGAAGATGATAGTTCGACCACAATGATTCCAGAGTCTCAATCATTGATCGCCATCTTCTCCAAATGGACTACATCACCACTGCCAACGTTCTTCTCTGGGTGTTCATCACCCTCGCCGTTTACTTTGTCTTCCTGAGTCACTGGCTGGTGGCGGGTTCCCTGTTTCCCGAGTATGTGGAAAAGTGTAGAAGCCAATATGGACGCCCCGTGATCACCACTCTGGTCGGGATTTTGGTCACTGTGGTTCCGCTGGTCGTGGGTCTCGGCATCACCCAGGTTTTTCCTCCTGCATTGAAATGGATCGGCCTCCTCATGGTAGCGATGCCCATCCTCGCCGGGCTTTTCGGCACCGCTGGATTGGCGTTGAGGGTCGGCCAAGGAATGCCATCGCCCATCGATGCGGCGCAACCGTGGCGCCGCCTCTTGCGCGGGGGTACGGCCTTGGCTTTGACGTTTCTGCTACCCGTGATCGGACAACTCATCGTGATGCCGCTGATTCTGGCCAGTGGCGCGGGAGCCAGTGTGCTCACCTGGTTGGCGAAAAAGCCGAAAGCCCTGCAGCCTCCCGCCTTGGCGGTGGAATCTCCGCATCTTTCGGAAACCCCATCATGAACGAGTTCTCCCGCCGCTCGCTTTTGAAAGCCGCCACCGCGGGTGGTGCGGTGGCAGGTATCGGCGGATTCTCCGCGCTCTCGCAGTTTTTCTCACCTTTACTAACAGGACCGGATTCCGATCTTGTTGGCTTCCAGCCTCCCCAACGCGACGAGATCGATGAATTTTCCCATGTGATCCAACGCCTGACATTCGGCCCCCGACCGGGCCTGTATGCGCAGGTCAAAACCATGGGGACCGAGGCCTTTATCGAACAACAGCTCACACCCGACCGTCTTGATGATTCTTGGACGGACGCGCGCTCCCGCCATTTTGAGGCCCTGCACGCTTGGCCAATGGGGGAATTGTTAGAATATAAGGCGCGCGAGCTTCTCGATCAAATGACGCGAAAAAAAATCCTCCGCGCCACCCACTCGAACCGCCAACTGCAGGAAGTGATGGTGGATTTCTGGTCCGACCATTTCAATATTGATCCCTCCAAGGGTGACTCCAAGTGGCTCAAGCCTGCCGATGATCGTGAAGTCATCCGCAATCACGCGCTGGGCTCTTTTCCTGCCCTGCTCAAGGCATCCGCCCTGAGTCCATCGATGCTTTGGTACCTCGACGGGCGGCTCAACCGCCATGCGTCCGCCGCAGATAAGCCGAACGAAAACTATGCCCGTGAGTTGCTAGAACTCCACACGCTGGGCGTGCGCGGCGGTTATACGCAGCAGGACGTGATGGAAGTGGCCCGCTGCCTCACCGGCTGGACCGTGCGCGAGCGCGCGCAATCACGCTTTGCGGTGGGTAAAGTGGAGTTCCGGGCTAAGCTCCATGATGCTGGCGCCAAGACTGTTCTAGGTGTGGAAATTCCCGCAGGCCTCGGAGCGGAGGACCTGGATCGCGTGATCGATATCGTCTCGCTCCATCCATCCACGGCACGCCATCTCGCAGAAAAACTTTGCACCCGCTTTATTTCAGACTCGCCTCCTGAATCCGCAGTTCTAGCAACCGCCGCCACCTTTCTAACTAGCAAGGGCGACATCCGCCAGACGCTCCGCAGCTTGTTCCATACCCCTGAGTTCCGGGCCGGCCGTGGGGAGAAAACCAAGCGTCCCTTCCACTTCGTGGTCTCTGCCTTGCGCGCCACTTCCGCCCGCACCAATGCCGGTCCGGCACTCCAGGATTACCTGCTGCGTCTCGGGCATGCACCGTTTCAATATCCCACGCCGGATGGCTACCCGGAGGAGGCCCAGCCGTGGATGGCCACCCTCCTCTGGCGATGGAAATTCGCCGTGGATCTGAGCAGCGCGGCCATTCCAGGAACTTCATTGAGACTCGATGCGCTGCGCAAGGCCGCTGGCTCCGAGGAAGCGCTTGCCGCCCACCTGCTAGGCCGTGCCGCCACGGCAGGCGAACTTGAGGCAGCCGCGCAATCCGGGCTCCCATTGGCCCTGCTGCTCGCTTCACCCGCATTTCAAACTTTCTAACATTTTACTGTGAAATCCCAAGTCACCACTTTCATCGGCGACGAAACTTCACCATCCGCCACCCTCGTCATCGTGTTCCTGCGGGGCGGGGCGGATGGGCTGAATCTCGTCGTCCCCCATGCGGATCCAGCTTACCATGCCGCGCGTCCCGGCATCGGCATCAAAGCTCGGGAGGCGATCAATCTGGATGGATTCTTCGGCCTCAATCCCCTGCTCCGCCCACTCCACCGCTGGTGGCAGGAGGGCCAACTTGCGGTGGTGCATTGCGCGGGATCTGAAGATGAGAGTCGCTCCCATTTTGATGCCCAGGATTTCATGGAACATGGGGGCCTCGCGGCGGGTGGCTGGCTCGGGCGCTTTCTGCGCGTCCGCCCGGACCAAAGCGAATCTCCGCTGGCCGCCGTGGCCATCGGCTCACAACTGCCCGAGTGCCTGCGGGGTGCCCCCTCCTGCGCTGCCATCCGGTCGCTCGATGATTTCGGCTTCGGGCGGAACCTTCCCCCTGGCTTCCTCACCCATCTCGCTGCTTTATACAAGCTCGCGCCTCGCCAACTCGCGCCGGCGGGCCAGAGCGCTTTGAAGGCTCTTGCACGGATCGATGCCTTGAGATCGCAAACTCAAACCACTTCAAGCAACACCTATCAGACGGATGAATTTTCGCAGGGCCTGCGGCAAATCGCGCGCTTGGTCCATGGTCAGGTGGGCCTGCAAGCAGCCACCATTGATCTCGGCGGCTGGGACTCACACATCACCAGCCCGGTGATCATGGATCCACCCACCCAGCGGCTCGCCAATGGACTGAATGCCTTTGCCGCGGATCTTGGGCCGGATGTCCTCGCCCGCACCCGGATCGTGGTGATGACCGAGTTTGGTCGCAGGGTGGCGGAGAACAGCGCGGCAGGCACCGATCATGGCCGTGGCAGCGTGATGTTTCTGCTAGGCGGTGGCATCGCCGGGGGAAAAGTCCATGCGGCATGGCCGGACCTCGAGCATGAGTTGGCGGGGCCGGGCGATCTGCCTGTGCGCCACAACTATCGCGATGTCCTTGCACCCGTTCTCAGTCAGATCGCGCCCGGCACGGATCTCGCCAAGGTTTTCCCCACGCACCCGCTTACCCCCTTGCCTCTGTTCTGAAACATCAACTTCACCCAATCGCGCGAGTGGTTTTGTTAGTGTCGGGTCCCTTTACCTGCCGCCGCCCAGTCCACGGCGTTTTTCAACAAAGTCTGATAGTCCGGGAGGTCGTGGGTGCGCTGGTCGTGGCCGATCGTGATGCAAACGATGCGGGCCTGCGGGTGCTTGACGATCCAGACCTGAGGAAAAGTTTTCCCGGTCTTGAGACTGGTGGCGGTGGCGAGGACTTCGCTCGGGCTGCCCGCTGGATCGGGGATGTGATTGTAGAGCTCGTCGGTGATTTCAAACGATGCGGACATGCCCTTGGTGATCGGATGACTGGGATCAGTTAGTTGAAGAGTAAACGCGCCCAATGGATCGTGGCCACGAGTGCCGCCGCCGATGATTTCCTTGTTCCATTGGGGGAAATTCGCCCACGCATACCAAGTGCCGGGGTGCAGGGCGATGATGCCTTTGCCAGCCTTCGCGAAATCTAGCAGGGCTCGCTGAGTCTCTGGTGAGATTGGCTGGTTGGCACTGAGAACGATGACGTCGATGTTTTTAAGGATCGTGCCGATGCCATTGAGGTTTTGCGTGAAATCGACCCAGCCGACTGATGGGGTGAGCGT
>JBBQDJ010000146.1:0-8500 GCA_038319595.1 Verrucomicrobiales bacterium | reverse complement strand
ATGAGGCCTTTACCGATTTCCAGCGCTCGTTCGAGAGACGATTGAAGATCACCGGTCGAGGATTTTGAAAGCTGAGCCACCTCCACATCAATGTCGTGCTCCTTGAAGCGTTCTAGGCGGGTGAATCCTTCGGCGTCCTTGAACTGCTTATCAACTAACAATCGGGTGAATCCTTGTTTGAGAGCCCACTCGGCGATTTCGTTGTGAAAGCCTTTCTTGCCGCGGATGAGCGGGGCGAGAAGGGTGACCGAGCCTTTCTTGAGATGGCCGCGGATGGTGTTCTCGATGGCTGATAGGGATTGGCGTTCGACGGGGACGTGGCAGTCCGGGCAGTAGAGGGTGCCGAGCTTCGAGTAGAGGAGGCGGACGAAATTCCAGACTTCGGTGACGGTGGCGACGGTGGATTTGCCCCCTCCCTGGGAGACGCGTTGTTCGATGGCGACGGTGGGCGGCAGGCCTTGGAGCTGGTCGATCTCGGGTTTTTCTAACTGCTCGGCGAACTGCCGGGCATAGGCGGACATGGAGTCGAGGAAGCGGCGTTGGCCTTCAGCGAAGAGGATGTCGAAGGCGAGGGTGGATTTACCGGAACCAGAAAGACCGGAGATGACGACGAGCTGGTCGCGGGGGATATCGACGGAGATGTTTTTGAGGTTGTGGTGTCTTGCGCCGCGGAGGGTGATGGAGTTGGAAGAGAGTTGGGGGTTGAGGGTTGATGGAGAAGAGCGAGTCTGGAGACACGCGGTCCCGGAGAGGGCTTGTTTGAGGAAGTGGGCGGTGGGGGTGTTGGTTTTGGCGACGGTTTCGGGGGGGCCTTGGGCGACTAACTGGCCACCGTGTTTGCCAGCTTCGGGGCCGAGGTCGAGAATCCAGTCGGCGGATTTGATGACGTCGAGATTGTGCTCGATGACGAGCAAAGAGTGGCCGGAATCGACGAGCTTTTGGAAGACGGTTAGGAGGTTCTCGATGTCGGAGAAGTGGAGGCCGGTGGTGGGTTCGTCGAGGATGAGGAGTTTGGATTTACTGGGACTGGAAGTCCCAGCTACGGAGAGGAGCTGGCAGAGTTTGAGGCGCTGCGCTTCGCCACCGGAGAGGGTGTTGAGGGGTTGGCCGAGTTTCAGATAGCCGAGGCCGACCTCGACGAGCGGGTGGAGGAGTTTGATGATTTGCTGGTGGCGTTTGGCATGGGCGAGGGGGAGATTTGGATTTGAAGAAACAGGCGAGACGCCTGTGCTCCCTTCTGAGTAAAAGGCGATGGCATCGACGACGGTTAGATCGAGAATATCGTAGATGGATTTCCCGAGGTAGTGGAAGTCGAGGGTGGAGGATTTGTAGCGCTTGCCGTTGCAGTCCGGGCAGGTGACATAGAGGTCGGAGAGGAACTGCATCTCGACTTTTTCAAAGCCGTTTCCAGCGCAGCGGTCACAGCGGCCGGCTCCGGAGTTGAAGGAGAAGAAGCCGGTCGTTAGATCGCGAGCCTTCGCCTCGGGCGTGCAGGCGAAGAGCTGGCGGATGGGATCGAAGGCACCCAGGAAAACGGCAGGCGTGGAACGCGGAGTTCGGGCGACGGCGGTTTGATCGACGAGCTCGACGCCGCCGAGATATTGCGAGCCTTTGAGTTCCTTGATCGGTGCGGCGTCACCTTCGGCTTCTTGGCCGAGCTTGCGGGCGAGATTCAGATAGAGAACGTCGTGGGCGAAGGTGGATTTCCCGGAGCCGGAGACGCCGGTAAGGACGGTGAAGAGGCCGAGCGGGAGGTCAACATCGAGCTTCTTGAGATTGTGGCGGGTGGCGCCGCGGATGGAGAGGAGTTGTTTGCTGGGCTTGCGGCGCTGGGCGGGGATGGCGATGGATTTGCTGCCATCCAGCCACGGGAGAGTGCCGATTGACGATTTTTGATTTTTGATTTTTGATTTTTGAGAAGGAGATGGAGGACCCTGATAGATGAGGGTGCCGCCGAAGGAGCCGGCACCGGGACCGAGATCGACGAGGTGGTCGGCCGCGTGCATGACGGTTTGCTCATGCTCGACGACGACGAGGGTGTTTCCCTTGTCACGAAGGCCATGCATGACGCCGACGAGGCGGTCGATGTCGCGCGGGTGCAAGCCGACGGTGGGTTCGTCGAGGACGAAAAGGGTGCCAGTGAGGGCGGCACCGAGACAGGTCGTTAGATTGACACGCTCGACCTCGCCGCCGGAGAGAGTGCGGGTGGTCCGGTCGAGGGTGAGGTAACCGAGGCCGACCTGGTCGAGGTAGCTGAGGCGTGAGAAAATTTCAGTGACGACGAGATCAAGGGTAGGGTCGGATGGACGGTGTGAGATTTCAGATTTGAGATTTGAAAACCAAGGGAGGAGATCGCCGATGGAGAGTGCCCAAAGTTCGGGGAGGTTTTTGCCATCGACTTTGAAACAGCGCGACTCGGGTTGGAGGCGTTTGCCGCGACAGGTGGAGCAGGTGGTGTAAGAACGGTAGCGGCTGAGGAAGACGCGGACATGCATCTTGTAAGCCTTGGTTTCCATCCAGTCGAAGAAGCCCTTGATGCCATACCAGTCGCCGGATTGCCAGAGGTCCTCGAGTTCGTCCGGGGTGAGGTTGTCGGTTTTACGGTCGCCGTAGTAGATCCATTCCCGCTCGTCTTCGGATAGATCCTCGATGGGGCAATTGATGTCGATGTCGCGTTCCTTGCAGTTTTTTACGAGATCGCGCTGGCATTCGTCACCGCGCTCACCTTGGAAGGGTTTGATGGCTCCTGCGGCGATGGAGAGGGATGGGTCAGGAATCGCTTTCTCGAGGTCGATGCCGATGATGCGGCCGAAACCCCGGCATTTCGGGCAGGCTCCTAACGGTGAGTTGAAGGAGAACAGGGCGGCGGTGGGTGGGCGGAGGGTGAAGCCGGTTTTGGGGTTGGTCCAACTCGTCGTGAACGACTTCGCGATCGTGGATTGGGGATCCCGGATCGTGGCTGCTCCCTTACCAAGAGTGAAGGCGGCTTCGAGGGCTTCTAGCAGGCGGGATTTATTTTCGGGTGTGAGGGTGAGGCGGTCTTGGACGACGTGGATGACGGGCGGAAATTTGGCCTTTTGGATAGAATCCGCCGCTACGTCGTCGGTGCGGATGATTTCTCCATCGAGGAGGATGCGGAGATAGCCTTGGGCATTGAGGAAGGGGAGGATTTCAGCTGCTTTCGAACCGGACGGGATGGGAATGGGGAAAGTGACCAACACTGGCTTACCGGAGAGATTCTCGACGGCCCAGGCGGTGGCAGATTCGGGAGAGTCCGGCTGGATGATCTCGCCGGTGTGCGGATCGTAGCCGATGGCGAGACGGGCGAAGAGGAGCTTGAGGTAGTCGTTGATTTCGGTGAGCGTGCCGACGGTGGAACGAGTGGTTCTGACGTGGTTTTTTTGCTCGATGGCGATGGCGGGCGGGATGCCATCGATGTGATCGACGGCCGGCTTGTCCATGCGGTCGAAAAACTGGCGGACGTAGGGCGAAAAGGTTTCGACGTAGCGGCGTTGGCCCTCGGCGTAGAGGGTGTGGAAGGCGAGCGAGGACTTTCCGGAGCCAGAGGGGCCGGTGACAACCGTCAGTTTTCCAATGGGAATATCGAGGTCGAAGCCTTGGAGATTGTGTTGGCGACAGCCACGAAGGGAGATGACGGTCAGGGAAGGACGGGAGGCGTTTTTCTTGTCAGCTTGAGGCACGCGGCAGGGTAAACAGAAACCGCTGGTCCGCTAGTGGAAGTATGACTCACCGATTGAAAAATTCAGGTGACTCGCCCTTCCGAGGATGAGGCCGGGGTTGAATTTGGAGACTTGCCGCCAGGGCGAGCCTTCAAAACCGGCGAAATTATCTTTCCATCCGAATTGCTAGGTGATGACGGCGAAGCTGTTTCCGGATCGGCCGGATCCTCGTGACGTTCGGGCGTCATTCCTTCGGACCGGGCGACGTCACCGGAAAAACAATCACTGGTAGCTTCTTTTCGGGATCAACGCGCAAGTTCCTCGTAAAGAAAACAAAAGCTGCGGCTGCAGCTGCCGTAATTATCAGGAAAACGATCCATCCAGCATTTGAGGATTTCCGGGAGACTTCTTGAGGGGGGTAATTCGTGTGAGCCCGCTTGGGGATGGCCCCTTTGTTCGAGCGCACGGGCTTGACCGACGGCTTGCCCCTGACCCCCGGGGGCCGAGGGGGGCCTTTCAGCCCGGGTGCGTTGTTGATCGCCTGCAGATCACTCGCGATTTCCGATGCGCTGGAATAGCGTGCGGCGGCCAGCGGCTGGGTGGCCTTGCGGACGATGGTATCAAAGCGAGTGTCGCACTTAGCGATCATTGACGCAGGCCGCTGATCCTCTGCCGGCAGCCGTCCTGTCAAAAGCTCGTGAAGAAGCACTCCAACCGAGAAAATATCCGCCCGATAGTCCACCGAGTGCGGTGAACTCACTACTTCCGGCGCGGTGTAGTGGGGAGTGCCGAAAATTTCATCACCTTCCTGAACCTTGGTCTCGATCGGTCGAGCGAGGCCGAAATCACCGATCTTGGGCTCGGCATTGAGATCAAGCAGGATATTTGAAGGCTTGATGTCACGGTGGATGATGCCGTGCTCATGGGCGTGGGCGAGACCTTTGCAGATCCCGATCACGAGCCGGATCACCTCGTTCGGAGCGATCGCTTTCCGATAAGCCGAGTGATAGAGAGATTTGCCCGGCACATACTCCATGATGATGTAGAGCATGCCGTCGATTTCGCCGAAATCGTAGACACCGATCAGATTGGGGTGGTTGAGGCGGGCCATCGCCTTTGCCTCGGCCTCGAAACCGGCGCAGAACGCAGCGTCCTTGCTGAGTTCACGGGGCAGGATTTTAAGAGCGACTGCCCTGTCCAACGACTTCTGCACCGCGCAGTAAACCGCCCCCATGCCGCCGGTGGCGATGAGTCTCTGAATTTCATACCCCGGAAACAGCGGCGCGAGATCCGCAGGATTCGGCGCCACGAAACCGGTTGTTTCGTTGGAATCGCTCATGAGAAATGGAAACACAAAATCGGACGCACGCGCGGGAGGTTATGCTTAACGTCCGTTTGATTTCAAGTTTATTGATCCCGCTCCCGGCGACAGGCGCCTTTCTGCTCCCCTAGCGGACGGGCAGCAAGAAACGGAACTTGCTCCTCAGCCCCGGAGGGCGATCACTTGTCGCCATGAACGAAGCGGAAGTCATGGCGCTGTGCGGTGAAGACGGAATCCGCCGGATGGTGGCAGCATTCTATCAACGCGTCAGGACAGATGATCGGATCGGACCCATGTATCCTGAAAACGACTGGCAGGGCGCGGAGGAACGGTTGACCGACTTCCTGCTGTTTCGCCTCGGCGGAGCACCCCGTTATCTCGAAACCCGCGGCCATCCAAAATTGAGGATGCGCCACATCACTTTCAAGATCGGCATCGCCGAGCGGGACCGCTGGCTTGAACTCATGGGCGCGGCGATGGACGATGCCGCCCTCCCTACCGCAGCGAGAGAATTTCTTGATCCGTTCTTCTTCCAAGTGGCGGACTTCATGCGAAATCAGGCCGACCGGTGATTTTCACCCCAGCGGTGCGTGATAGACGATCCACTCGGGAATCTTGATCGAGGCGTTGTAGAGCATGTGCAGAACGATGGTCGTCGTGAGCGATCCCGTCGCCGAGTAGAGAAGGGCGCAGGAAAGCCCGAAAATCCCGACACTCGCGAGGCCGTAAACATCGTAAAAATGCAGGCTGGCGAACACCACCGAGGACAATACGGCAGCGGAAATGACCCCAAGCCGGTTGCGGAACGCCCGGAACAACACCCCGCGGTAAATGATTTCTTCGGAAACCGGCGCCAGCAGACAGGCCGAAACCAAGGTGAAAGTCAGCCCCCAGATTCCTGCATCGCCGAGATTCAACCCGCCGCCCGGATCGTTGGATCCACCGTAGCCGGTCGCCAGCCGGAGCAATTGATCCATCACGATCAAAATCGAGTAGCAGCCTAAAACCCCCTTCACCGCGACGGGCTGATTCAACCCCATCACCCGCAGCGCATGGCCCGGCCGCCGGAAAAGCAGCCCCATGGCGATCAGCGCAGGAAGCAACCGCGCCGCCGAATCCAGAAAAATTCCAAGCGCTGGGTGAATCCCCGGCAACGTGTCGATGCCCAATTCCAAGGTCATGTTGAAACCGATCCACGCCAGCGTCGCGACCAGGAAAACCACCAACCCGAGCGGCAAGCGCCACGCCCCGCCATAACCGCCGTTCTGAAACTGCGCCCCCCGTTTCAATAGCCTCAATGTCCCGGGAACAAAGGCCAGGCCCACCAAGCCCAGCATCCAGACGAGGGAACTCACCACGATCGCACGGCTCCGCAACTGCATCGAGTCCTCGCCAAAAGTCTGCCTCCACTGAACGACCGGCCGCGCCTTTTGCTCCCAGTCATCCATCAGTTTCGCCTGCCACCAAGTGCCCTGATGATTGGCTAGATCCATCGCGCTTCCCTCGAATTCCGACACCATCTGCCCTTGCAGGTGGTTCGCCAGCGTCTCCTGAATGGGCAATCTCTCCTCCGCCGCTTTGACGACGGCATAAGCCTCCAGACCCCGCAGCGAGAGCGACTTGTCGATCGCCAGCTTTTTAAAAACTTCCATCGCATTGCGCCGAGTTGTCGCGGAATCATTAACGCCGACGACCCATTTCAACCAAGCCGGATCTTCCTCCATGGCATCCGCCAAACGCAGGTCACGATCGATTTTCACCAGTGCGACCTCCTCCGTCCCCGGTGGATAGCCGCCATTCTGGCCGAAATAGTGGTCCCACAGCCAAATCCCGAGGACAAATGCCAGCAATGCGATGAATGGCTCAGGAAAATCCCGCCGCAGAATCGCACGATAGGGGTTTCCTGTGGGGATCGGCATTGGCATCGGGAGTCAAAAAAGAACTCGGGAGAGTTTCGAAATTTTTAAAAATTTGCAAGCTAAGGTTGATATTCGTTGATTTTAAATAATCTAGAGTTCTGAACTTTGAATTTTTCCATTGGCGGGTTTGATCGGCGCGGCGCAGGGTAGCCCCGAAGTCCCTGTCCAATGACCGACCCCACCGAAATTGTCATCACCGCCAGCTTTTGTTCGGCTCTTGGGATTTTTGCCATCACGGCGGCAGCCCGGAAACTGCTCGGAATCCAGCCACCGGACTTCAAAACCGCCGACCCGTTTCTCTTCCCCATTGAAACGACGGAAGACGCACCCGATGACGCCGTCCCCGCCCCCCATCCCGGGATTCGCGACGCGGAATCTCCCTACCAACCTCCTTCCACGGATTCCGAGCCCCCTCCCGAGCCGCTAGGAAATCTGCCGCCGGGAAAGATCCCGACGTGGTTTTACCACTCCTTCGACTTGTTGGGAATCGGCTTCATCTTCGTCACGTTTTTCGGCCTCGTCATCACCTCGGTGCGGGCCGCCAGCAAGTCCGATGCAGTCCTCGACTCGGCGGGGCTGATCGTTTCCATCGCCTTCCAGTTCGTTTGTGCCGGGATCGTCACCGCATTTGTGATCACCCGGATCCGCCCGATCGCCTGGCTGGGCTTACGCTGGCGGAAATGGCCGTGGGTCTTCGTGATTGCTCCGGGGACGGTGATTTCGATGTGGATTTTCTTCGGCGGCCTCCAGCTTTCCGGGTTCATGGACTGGGTGAAATCCCTAGGAATTGATTCCATGCAGGACTCCGTGAAATTACTGCAGGATGAATCCACCGACCCGTTGACGCTCGGCCTGATGGCCGTCGCTGCCGTCCTAGTCGCCCCATTTTGCGAGGAAATCGTCTTCCGTGGCTACCTCTACCCGGCCGCCAAGCGCTTCACTGGCCCGTGGGTGGCCTGCTTTTTTTCCGCGATCATCTTCGCCTCCGCCCATGGCAATGCCGGCGCACTACTGCCGCTCTTCGTCTTCGGCTGCGTGCTCGTGCTGATCTACGAGAAAACCGGCTCCATCTGGGCTCCGATGGCCGTCCACCTCTGCTTCAACGGGGCCACCGTCCTGATCCAGATGGCCGTTCGTTTCTATCACCTGCCGATCGATTCGCAGTTGTGAAAACACTTCGCGACATCGGCGAGGATGCCTTGATCGAGCGCCTGATCCGTCTGGTGCCCCGCGATGCTGATCCCGCAGCGGCTCCCGGCGACGATTGTGCCGTGGTGGGTCCGGGACCGGACTCCCCCACCCTGCTGCTGCTGAAAACTGACGCGCTGGTCGAGCGGGTCCATTTCCGCTCGGACGCCCCCGCCCGCGCCGTCGGGTGGAAAGCGGCGGCCCGGGTGATCTCAGATTTTGCGGCGATGGGTGGCCAACCAGGACATTTTCTCGTCACCGTGGCGCTGGCCCCGGAAACCTTGGTCTCATGGGCGGAAGATCTCTACCGTGGCATCGGCGATTGTTTGGAAAAATTCGGTGGACTCCTCGCCGGCGGGGAAACCTCGGGTGTCCCGACCGGATCCGCCGCC
>JBBQDJ010000145.1:0-8525 GCA_038319595.1 Verrucomicrobiales bacterium | reverse complement strand
GATCGTCAGGTGGATCATCCCGAAACTGCGGCACGGATTTACCCGCCGCCTCATTTCCATCGTTCACGTTCCCGTCATCCTGTTGTTAGTCACGAGTCTCATCAGGGGTTTGTTCCCCGAGCGGCTCATCTCCGCCCATATCGCAGCGCTGTTCAACTCGAATACCATCGTCATCCTCGTCGTGACTTGGATTCTCTTCCGGCTCACCGACTTCACGGCGCAGCGGGCCCGGCTCAAGCTTGTCGAAACCGATGGCAGCACCGGCTTCAGTCTCATCGATCTGGTGCGCCGTATCGTCAAATTCTCGCTGGTCCTGATCGCTCTCATCGTGTGGCTGAGCAACCTGGGATTCAATGTCACTGCGATTCTCGCCAGCCTCGGGGTGCTCGGTCTGGCGGTGGGTCTGGCCTCGAAGAATTTCATCGAAGACCTCATCGGCGCGATGACTCTGCACGCGACCGGCGTGGTCAAACGCGACGAGAACATCCGCTTCGGCGGCCAGGTCGGCGTCGTCGAGGACATCGGCCTGCGCATGACGACGATTCGCACCCGCGAGCGCTCCGTCGTCACCATGCCGAATGCCACCTTCGCCGCGATGCAAATCGAGAATCTGGGCCGGCGCGACAGTTTCCTCTTCAATCCGAAGCTCGGCCTGCGCTACGAGACCACGCCCGATCAACTCCGCTACCTGCTCATCGAGCTGCGAAAACTGCTCTACTCGCACCCGAAGGTCATCGCCAACGACGTGCGGGTTCGCTTCACCACCTTCGGCGCCTATTCGCTGGATCTCGACATCTTCTGCTACATCAGCGAGACCACCTATCGCGACTATCTGGCAGTCGCCGAGGATCTGAATCTCCGCATTATGGACATCGTCGCGCAGGCAGGCACCGGTTTCGCCTTCCCCACGCAGACGGAATATCATGCGAGCGAACAGGCCAATGACGTGGACTTGACTCGGCGGGCCGAGGAGGAAGTCCGCCGCCAACGCGAACAAGGCCAGCATTTCCAACACCATTTCCCCGAAGATGTCATCCGCGACCTCGCAGGAACCCTGAAATTCCCCAACGCCGGGCCGGACGAAAACGAATCGTCCAACACGAACACACCATGAAATCCGATCCCTCATTTCCACGAACCCTCGTCTCCCTGAAACTCCGCCTCATTTCATCCATCCTGCTGGCGCTTGTCGCGAAGAGTGCTTTCGCCGCCGACAAACCTAACATTGTCCTCATCCTCGCCGACAACCTCGGCTATGGCGAGCTCGGTTGTTATGGCGGCGGCGTCACCCGTGGCGCACCGACGCCACGCATCGACAAGCTCGCTGCCGAAGGCACGCGTCTCACCAACTTCAACGTCGAACCTTCCTGCACGCCAAGCCGCTCAGCGCTGATGGTGGGCCGCCATCCGATGCGCTCCGGCACTTACACCGTACCCGTCGATGGCAAACCTTACGGGCTGGTGCAGTGGGAAACGACCATCGCCGAACTGCTGTCCGCGCAAGGTTATGCGACTGCGATGTATGGCAAGTGGCACCTAGGCGACAGCCAAGGCCGCTATCCGAACGACCAAGGCTTCGACGAATGGTATGGCATCCCGAATTCCTCCGACGAAAGCTGGTGGCCGCAGCAAAAGGATTTCGATCCGGCGGTCTCGCATCTGGAGCACCTCATGGAAGGGCGCAAAGTCGAAGAGTCGAAGAAGCTCGCAGTCTATGGGCAGAACGAGCGCCGCGAGATCGATACGGAACTCACGAACCGCACGATCGATTTCATGAAACGGAGCACCAAGGCGGACAAGCCATTCTTCGCATTTGTGCCGCTCACCCAGCCCCACATGCCTACCGAGGTGAGCAAGGCCTTTAACGGAAAAACTGGAAACGGCCCGTTCGCCGACATGCTCGCCGAGATGGATTTCAATACCGGGCGCCTTCTCGATGCCATTGCCGAACTTAAAATCGCGGACAACACCATCGTCATTTTCACCAGCGACAACGGCCCTGAAGACACCATGCCGCACCGTGGCTGGGCTGGCCCGTGGACGGGAACGTATTCCACCGTGATGGAAGCCTCGTTGCGCGTGTCGTTCATCATCCGCTGGCCTAACAAGGTGCCGGCCGGCCGCGTGAGCAACGAGATGGTCCACATCACCGACCTCTACACCACCCTCGCCAAACTGGGCGGAGCCGAGATTCCGACCGACCGCGCCGTGGACGGCATCGACCAGCGCGAATTCCTGCTAGGGAAGTCGGAGAAATCCGCACGCGATTTCTATCCAGTCTTCATGGGCTCCCTCGCCGGTCCGGAACTCTACGCGATCAAATGGCGCAAATACAAAATGCATCTCATCTGGCAGGAACGCATGTATGACCCGCCGCAGAAGTTGGCCGTCCCTCGCCTCTTCGATCTCTATGACAACCCGCAGGAGCGAATCGAAGAAACGCTCGGGGAATCCTCCCTCGTCACGCGGGGCTGGGTGGCCCACGCGATGTTTGGAGAGATGGGCAAATACATGGCGACCCTCGCGAAAGATCCACCGGTTCCCGTCGGCTCTACCGATCCCTACACGCCGCCCGCCAAGGGCGCAGCCACTCCACCAATCCCCCTCCCCGCTCTCCCCCCTAACGACTGATCTCGTTGCCACACGCATTCCAATGTCAATTCGCATCAATCTCACGAGCATTCAAGGAGCATGGGCGTCTCGCCCACGCATCGATAAACCAGATCAACTCGTGGGCGAGATGCCCAATCCCGTCAGTTTAAGATTTTTGAACCGCAGATGGACGCAGATAGACGCAGATGAAAACCCAAAAGTATCCCCCATTTTCTGCGTTCATCCGCGTTCATTTGAGGAAGGTCTTAGAAAATTGCATTTCCTCCATGTCCGCTGCGCTCACATTGCGGTTCAATTCTTCGCTCTTCATGTTTAAACGGAAAATATCGGGCGAGATGCCCACGCTCCTTGATCACGTCCATTTCTAACTACCTATCTCATGACCCGATCCACCTCACTCATCCTCGCCGCGCTCATCCCCGCATTTTCCCATGCGGAAGAAGGCGGTGGCGGCCACTACTCCCCGGGGGGAATGGCCTCAATGATGGACAACGCTCCGGACACTCCCGGCTTCGCGTTGTCTGTCATGTATAATTATTACGATGGCGATGCTTCCGCGAGCCAAGTGATTCCCGATGCAGGCAATCTCGAACTCGGCCTGTCCGCCACCGCCAACACGGCGGTGTTCGGATTTTCGTGGCTGTTCGAACCGAAGCTATGGGATGCCACCGTGATGACCGGAGTCTTCGTCCCGATCCAGGATCTGGAAGTGAACGCGAAAGCTAACCTCACGCCCGGCGGTTCTGCTGCGGTGCATGACACCACCACCGACATCGCCGACATCACGCTCATCCCCGCCATGCTGACGTGGAAAAGCGGCGACTGGTCGTGGTGCGCGCTGCTCAATGTTTATGCCCCGACCGGTGGCTTCGAGATCGGAGCGCTGGCCAACACCGGCAAGAACTACTGGACCTTCGATCCCACCGCAGGCGTCACTTATTTCAGCCAGAAAACCGGATTTTCTGCCACCGCCTTCGCTGGCGTGACGATGAACACCAAGAGCACGGACACCAACTATCAGAGCGGCGCGGGTTTCCATATCGATGCCACCGTCGCCCAATACCTGCCGCTCGGAAAAGGCTTCTTCGGAATCGGTGCCACCGGATTCTGGTTCCAGCAAATCAGCGGCGACAGCGGCTCCGGAGCCACGCTCGGCGGCTTCGAAGGCTCGACCGCAGGCCTCGGTCCGGTAATCTCCTACATACTCCCGTTAGAGAACAACCGCGCGATGATGGCCGAACTCAAATGGGAACCCGAACTCGAAACCACCAACCGCATCAAAGGCGACTACGTCTGGCTCAAATTCGGCATGACTTTCTAACCTTTCCAACCCCAAAACCAAACAACAATGAAATCAGCAATACAACGCACCACCGCCTGCCTGGCATTCGCCATGGCAGCGGCACTGCCCGCCCATGCGGCGGAACAACCCAACGCCGACGCGATCTTGAAACAAATGTCGGACAAACTCGGAGCCGCCCAACAGTTCAGCTTCAAGGCGAACCGCAGGGTTGATGCGGGCCTTGCCGCCGCGAAAGGCATTCAGGCCGTGGCCAAAATCGAAGTCACGGTGAAGCGACCGAATGACGTTTACGCCCTTTCCTCGGCATCAAAAGACACCAGTCGGCTCTATGCGGACGGCAGCAAGCTCACCATGTATGACGGAAAGGAAAACCTCTATTCCACCGTGCCGATGAAGGCCTCGTTGGACGCCATGCCCGCCGCCCTCGCGAAGAAATACAGCTATGAACCGCCGCTGGTGACTTTCGTCGTCAGCAGTCCCTACAAAGACATCCACGCCCGCGGCAGCAAGGTGACTTATGCCGGAACCGCCAACGTGAAATCCGGATTTCTCGGCCTTGGCAATACTCCCTGCCACCGCATCGGCCTGTCCACCAAAGGCAGCTACTCGGAGCTGTGGATCTCCGTGAACGACCAACTGCCGCGCAAAGTCATGGTCACTCCCAGAGGTGCCAGTGGGCCGTCGGTGACCATCGACTTCACCCGTTGGGATCTCGCAGCGAACATTTCCGAAGGAATGTTCACCTTCACACCACCCAAGGGATCCTATGCGATTCCCATGGTCACCACTGACGAAATGAAAGCCGCGAAACGCTGAACCCCATTCAAAATCTAACCAATAAAAATCATGAAAACATCATCATTCATCATCACGCTTGCAGCGATCTCTCTGATCGGCAGTGAAATCGGACATGCCCGCGCGGGCGGGGCAGGTCGAGGCGCGGGTAACGCAGGCCGCGGCGGGGCCGGGGCCAATGGCTACGGTGGCGGAGGTGGCGGTGCGGCCCGTGCAGCCACGCCTGCCGGGGTCGGTCATGTTGGCGGTGCCGGTGCCCGTGCGGCGACTCCAGGCGTGGGCGCTCCCGGTGTCGGTGTCGCTCCCGGTGTGGGAGTCGGAGCTCCGGGAGTCGGTGCCCTCCCTCGCGGTTACTATGCGGGTGTTCCTGCAGGCTATCGGACGGTCGCCTATCGCGGCTACACTTGCCGCTATGTCTCTGGGGTTTACTATCGCGCAGTGATGTATCAGGGCCAGACGGTTTGGGTGATCGTCACGTGATTCACAGCAACGGATAGCCTCAGCGGACAAGCCTGACCTATGCATCTTCCCATCCATCTCCGCACCGCGCTTCTGGCCGCGTCCCTCTTGCTCGCTGCCCCGTCCTGCCGGACTTATTCCACCGTCAGCACGAGGCCGCTGGCCCATCAATCGACCACGCCAGCCGGCCGGATCATTTCCTGGACGCTTGATCATCCGTCGAAAGACCCGTTAGCTCAGATGGGTGGTTTTCTCGATGCCGCCGCATCCGCCGACGCGGTTTTGAAACGGACCCCCGGAGACACGCAAGCGCTCTCCGACTATGGTTTCGCGGTGAGTCGGGTCTTTGAAATCTACCAACAGGCGGGTCTGGAGCCCTGGAAGGCCCCACTCCGCTGCCCCGGTCAGGAGGGTGATTGGCTTTTCTCACTTCAAACAAAGCAATTCCGCGGGCTGAATCCTACGAACTTCGAACTCCGCCCGGCCGATCGCTATGATTTCAAGGGCAAGTTGATCACCGAACGAGCACTCAAGGCGGGACTGGGCGCTCCGCTGATCGTCACCAGCAAAGGCATTGATTTCACCAAGATCACCCCCCATGCCCAGGGTAAGACCCTCTACTATGGAATGACGGTGGTGTTAGATTTCAAAGGGCGTGACTGTGCCGCCGCCCTGTATGATCCACTCGCCACCGAATCGGTCCCGGCCAATGGCCACACCTACCCGTTAGCGGCGGATTTCACGGCCCCCATTGCACTCGCGCTGGCCGAGCTGAACCCCGGCAAGGTAGAATTGAAACGAATGTTCAAACCCGGTGAGTTCAAGGACAGTGCACGGCTCGCCATGCTGCAACCCTATGACCCGAAGAAAATCCCGGTTCTGCTCATCCATGGCCTGGGAGACTCCCAGGCGACCTGGGCCCCCATGGTTGAGGACCTGCGGAAGGATCCCACCTTCCGAACCCACTATCAGATCTGGTTCTATACTTATCCTACCGGCTATCCTTATCCGTTGATGGCGGCCCAACTGCGTGAGAAGATGGACGGAATCAAGAAGCATTATCCCGACCACAAGCCGGTCGTCGTTGTGGGCCACAGCATGGGTGGGATGATCGCGCGGAGTCTAATCACAGACTCCCGTATGACCCTCTGGGATGCCTTTTTTGAAACACCGCCAGCCCAGACACCGCTCTCTCCTGAAACGAAGAAAATCCTGACCAGCGCGCTGATTTTCAGCCCTCGCACCGACATCTCCCGGGTGATTTTTCTCTCCGCCTCGCTGCGTGGAAGTGACATGGCCACCGGATTGATGGGTGACATTGGATTAAAAATAATCTCGGTGCCCCCGGAACTGAAACAGGCTGGCTTTGAGATCAAGAAGGTGGCGAAAACCGACGGTCCTGGCGAGCTCAAGGGATCGCCTAGCAGCCTGAACGGGCTCAACCCCGACAACCGTTTCCTGCGGGTCGTCAATGCCATCCCCCCCGTGAAGGGCATTCCCTATCACTCGATCATCGCGGATCGCGGCAAGGGCGGAAATCTCAACCGAACCGAACCGCAGAGCACCGACGGGATTGTGCCTTATTGGAGCAGCCACATCGACGGGGCACAAAGCGAGTTGATCGTCCCCAGCGACCACTGGTCCAACCGGAATCCCCAAGGCATCGCCGAGGTTCTGCGGATTCTGAAACTTCATCTTCGTGGAAAATCCGCCTCCGCGCCGGAGTCAGCCACCTCCACACCCCACGCCCTTTCCCAACCTGAAAAATTCGTAAATTCATGAAATACCGCTTCATTGCCACCGCCATTCTTCCGCTGATTTCTTTACTGACCGGCTGCGGCAGCTATTCCGACATCACGGAAAGGAAACCCGAATACCATCCGACAGCCGGAATGACCGGCGGGGCACAGAACGACATTATGAGATCGTTGAAAGTCGGCTCCAGCCGGCCGATGGAAGCTCTCGCCGGTTATTTATCCGCCGCGGAACAATCCTCCCAACAGCTCACCCGGAATCCTAAGGACGCGCAGGCGATGGCAGACTACAATTTCGCGGTCGCCCGCCTCGTTTCCACGATTCAGGACGCGAAACTCGACCCTTGGAACCAGCCTCTCGAAGTTCCAGCCGGTAACGGCACGTTTGTCCTAACAAGAAAACCGGACCTGCGCCCACAGCGCAATCCCGCGCTGTACGATTTCACTCCGGCGGACCAGTTCGACGTGGCGGGAAGTTACGTCTCAAAACGATCCATCAAATACGGCCTTGGTGCGCCGATCGTGGCCGTCGGCAAAGCGGATCGGGAGGGCGCGAAGGAAGACTTCGCCATGAAGCGCATTTACTATGGTGTCACCGTGATCGCCCGCTTCAAGGGCAAGCGCTGTGAGATTTCCTTCGAGGACCCGCTCGCCGCGGAAACCGTTAGCATGAACGGCAAAACCTATCCGCTCGCCGCGGACTTCACCGTGCCGCTCGCGGTGATGCTCGCGAAGAACGACCCCAAGAAGCTCGAACTCACCCGGCTGCTCCGGCCAGGCAACTATGCGGAAACCGCCCAAGTCATTGCCCTCCAACCCTACGATCCGAGCAAGCGCGTGGTCCTCGTCATCCACGGCCTGATGGATTCCCAAGCCACCTGGACACCGATGATCAATGAGCTGCGCGGTGATCCCGAGATCCGGAAGAACTATCAGTTCTGGTTCTACAGCTACCCCAGCGGCTACCCCTATCCGCATTCCGCATCCATTCTCCGCAAGGACCTCGATGCCGTTGAAAAGCGCTACCATCTAACGAAGCCGATGGTCGTCATCGGCCACAGCATGGGTGGCTGCATCAGCCGGCTGCTTATCACGGACACGGATGGAGACAAGCTGTGGATGAAGATTTTCAACAAGAAGCCCGACGAGGTGACCCTTTCCGCGGAGAATAGAAAACTCATCGGCGATTCGCTCATCTTCAAAAGCCGTCCGGAAATCGGCCGGGTGATTTTCATTTCCGCGCCATTGAAAGGCAGCGATCTGGCGGACAACTGGATGGGCCGCCTTGGTTCGAAGCTAGTCCATGCGCCAACCACCCTGCTCAAGGCGGGTTCGGAAGTGACCCAGCTGATTACCTTCCAACCCGGAGACCTCCAGCTCAAGGGCATCCCTAACAGCGTGGACACCCTTTCTCCAACCAACCGGTTTGTGAAGGCCATCAACACCATGCCGCTCGCTCCCGGAATCCCCTATCACGTCATCGGTGGAGATCGCGGCAAGGGCGGCAACAAGGACCAAACGAAGCCGGTCATGTCAGACGGCGTCGTTCCCTACTGGAGTTACCACATGGATGGCGCGAAATCCGAAAAATCGTGCCGTCC
>JBBQDJ010000144.1:0-8532 GCA_038319595.1 Verrucomicrobiales bacterium | reverse complement strand
GAGGTGGCGAGGTGGGCGAAGGGCGACATCGGGATGGCTCCGGCGGAGGGAACTTCTTCGCGTTTGGCTTTATCCCGCAGGCGGAGCAATAGATCCGGGATGGGGATATCGACCGGGCAGACTTCGTTGCAAGCGCCGCAGAGTGTAGAAGCTTTCGGGAGGTCCGCGAGCTCGGGGAAGCGGCTGCCGAAGAGGATAGGGGAGAGCACAGCTCCGACTGGGCCGCCGTAGGTGGAGCGATAGGCGTGGCCGGAGGCCTGCCGATAGACGGGACAAACGTTCTGGCAGGCACCGCAGCGGATGCAGCGGAGGATTTCCTTGCAGTTAGACGCAAGGACGTCGGTGCGGCCGTTGTCCATGAACACGACGTGCATGTGCTCCGGGCCATCCGGTTGGTTGGCGGAGCGCGGGCCGTTGATGAACTCGGTGTAAACGGTGAGCTGCTGGCCGGTGGCGGAGCGGCCTAACAAATTGAGGAAAATCGCGAGGTCTCTTTCCTGCGGGATGATTTTCTCGATTCCGACGAGTGCGATATGCACCGGGACCGGAGCCATGCCGAAGCGGGAATTCCCCTCGTTGGTGATGAGGGCAAGGCGGCCGGTGTCGGCGCAGACGAAGTTGGCGCCGGTGATGCCTGCTTGGGCCTGCATGTATTTTTCCCGGAGATGGACGCGGGCCTGGCGGGTGATCGTTTCCGGGTCGTCGTTGTATTTCGCGCTGATGCCTTCCCGGAGAAAGGTCTTGGCGACATCGCGGCGGTTCAGATGGATGATCGGTTTGACAATGTGCGAGGGTTCATCGCCGTCGAGCTGGATGATGAATTCCCCGAGGTCGGACTCCAGACACTCGACACCGTTTTCGATGAGAAACGGATTGAGGTGAATTTCCTCCGCGGCCATGGACTTGGACTTGGTGAGCTGCGTGACACCGTGCTGGCGGAGGATGGAAAGAATGGCCTGGCGGGCGTCCTCGTCGGTGGCAGCGTAGTGGACATTAACCCCGCGGTCAGTTAGGGCCTTCTCTGCCTTCGCGAGGTAGTCGCCGAGGTGGTGGAGGGTGTGGTCCTTGATCGCAGCAGCAAGCTTGCGGATGGCATCCGGATCCTCGTAATCCTGATGCAGGATGTGATAGCGTTTGTCCGTGCCCTTGGATGAGCCGTCGATGACGGACGCCTGCTTTTCATCAGAAATGTCGCGGGCGTATTGGTCGATGGGTTGGATGCCGATCATGGAAGTGTGTCTCGAAGGATTTGAATCGCGTGCAGGTGCTTAATGCCGCGTCCCTGGGTGACGGCAAGGCCGTTGAGGTGCATCAGGCAGGACATGTCGCCGCTGACGAGGATGTCCGGGTTAGTTTCCAGGATGTTATCGAGTTTCAGCGATCCCATGCGGCCGGAGATGTGCGGGAAGGTGACGGAAAAGGTACCGCCGAAGCCGCAGCATTGTTCGGCTTGGCCGAAGGGCGTGACCACGGCGTTTTTGATGGATGCTAACAAGTTTTCCGTCGCCTCGCCACTGTCAGTGCCGCGGCTGTGACAGGAGCGGTGGAAGGCGATGCGAGTCGGCTTGTCGAATTTTCCGGGCCATTTTTTGATGCCGAGGCCGTTGTGAATGAAATCCATGATTTCCCAGGTGCGGCGGGCCAGCGAGTCGATGGCAGGATCCGGGTTTTCCTCGAACTGGAGGAGGTTTCCGTGGAAATTCATGGCAGCGCAGGAGCCAGAGGGGACGATCACGGGCAGGTCGCCAGCGAAGACGGAGGCGGTGTGGCGGGCGACCTTGCGGGAGGCGACCCAGTCGCCGGAATTAAAGGCGGGCTGGCCACAACAGGTCTGGTTTTCGGGGAATTCGACGGTGACGCCGAGGTGTTCCAAGACTTCCACGGTGGCGCGGGCGGCATCGTCATAGAAGGCGTCGCAAAGGCAGGTGCCCATCAGGAGCACACGTTTGTCGGTGGGGCGCTGGAGCTGGGTGGCCATGGGTTGGTGGGTGGGTGATCCGTTATCCTTGAGGATTCCCGGGGCAAACTAGTGCGTCAGTGAAAAAGGACAATGGCAATATGGCTCTGAAATGGATTCCCGCAGCGTGCAAGGAGCGTCCCCACCAATGCATTTGTCACTCAAGCCGGACCGCACGCATTCCGCGAGAAAGCTTTTTTGAGTCTATATTCAATTGAAAATCAACACGTTGAATTTTCAGGGGCAGGAATGGCAGGATTGCTGCAAAGAGCGCGAAGGGATCTACTTCCCTCTAATCATGCTCAACTGGACCCTTATTTTTCTGATTCTCGCCCTCATCTCGGGCATCTTGGGGTTTACCAGCATCGCCGGTGAGACCGCGAGCATCGCCCGGATTCTCTTCTTGGCCTTCTTGGTGCTACTCACGGTTTCTTCGGTGAGCAGCGCGTTTCGCGATAGAACCCGATGAACTTCTCAGCCATCACCATGAGACGGGGATTTTTCCCCGCCTCAGTCTCAGGTTAGAGTCGGCGCGTTGAAGGCCAAAATGGATAGGCTGGCCCTCACGGTATCTTCCAGGCGGGTGATGCCGTCCTCGGGGTCGGAGTCCCTTACCGCCTTGAGCACTTGCAGCCAATCGGAGGCCTGCCTGCTCGGGTTTTCCTGATTTTCGAGCAGGGTGATGGCTTCCGCCGTGTTCCCGCTACGGGCTGCCTTCATTGCCTGCGGGAGTGGCCGGTTCTCTGGGAAGAGAACGAAATCGATGACTTGCCGGAGATCAACGGGGCGCACCGGCTTGAGAAGGAAATCGACCACGCCATGGCGGATGGCACGCAAGGCGGCCGCCGGAATGAGTGCCGCGCTGCAGAGGATGATCGGAATCGTGTTCCCCGTGCTTCGCAGCGCTTCAATCACACCGATGCCATCGAGGTCCGGCATCCGCAAGTCGAGGATGACCACGTCGAACGAACTCGCGGAGATCCGATCCAACGCGATCCGCCCGGTTGCCGCAGTTTCCACCGTGGTGGTTTTTCCGGTCAAGGCGTAGGCAAAGCCCAGCCGCAGGGTTGGCTCATCATCCACAATGAGGATTCTGAGCTTCCCATCATCCGCAGGATGGTTGTTGTCAGGCGACGGGCACATCAATGTAAAATTCTGTTAGGTTGTCTTTTCTTTCGAGCAATCCGATGCGTCCATCGTGAGCCCTGATGATCTCCCGCGAGATGAAGAGGCCGAGGCCGACGCCGTCCACCTCCTGGCCCGGCGCCCGGTAGAAGCGCTCGAAGATCCGGCTTTGGCTGCCTTCGGGAATACCGGGGCCCTCGTCGATCACCGAGACGCGCACATAGTTCGCATCCGGTCGGCTGATCCGCAAGATCACCTTGCCACCGCGGGGGCTGTGTTTGACCGCGTTCGACACCAGGTTACTCAGCACTTCGTCAAGACGGATCGGGTCGGCAAGGATCTCAGTGGCTCCGTCGGTGTTCACCTCCAGTTCGATGGCGATGTCCTGGTTGGATGCGGCACCCGAATAAAGCTGCGCGGCGCGCTTCACACTGTCTGCTAGAGAAACTGGAACGCAATCCAAATGAGTGGCACCGCTTTCCGCCCGCGAGAGATCGAGTAGCGTGTTGAGGGTGATGAGCAGGCGTTCACAATCGTCATTGGCGGAAGTCACCATCAGCCGTTGCATCTCATCGAGCTTCCCGGAACGCTCTTCTAACAAAAGATGGAGGACCATCCGGATCCCGGTCAGCGGAGTCTTGATCTCGTGGCTGACGGTGGAGAGCAGGTTGGTCTTCATGTCGTCGAGCCAGCGGATCCGGCTCACATTGTGGAGCAGGACCGCCCAACCGGATTGCGCGGAGTTTTCCGAATCGTAACGGAAGATGCGTGGCAAGTAGTAGAATTCCTCCTCGTCGATGCGGAAGAGCAGAGCTTCGCGAGGATCTTCCGGGAGGAAATGGGCGGATGTCTCGCGGCATTCCTCGAGGATGCGCTGGATTTTCATCGGTAGGCGGCCGGCGACACCGAGCTTTTCGGATAGATCTTCCGCCGCTGGGTTGATCTGAATGATTCCCGTATCGTCGCTCAGCACGAACACGGGCGAAGGGATGGCTTCCAGAATGGCAGCGTTGACCAGATTGGCGCGTTTCAGGTTCTCGTCGCTTTCGCCGCGCCGGACTTTCAGTTCCAATGCCATGTCATTGAATGCGGAGATGACTTTGGAGAACTCGCTGCTTTCGTTAGGCTGTGCCAGTGTGAGTTCGAAATTTCCCTTGCGGATTTCATCGATCGACCGCTCCAGCGTGGAAACGGGATCGACCAGATGCCGGACGAGTTGGAAGTAAATGATGACCGCGATCGAAGTGCCTAACAACACCAACGTGCCGACGAACAGCGAGTTCTTGCCGGAGTCCTCACCCAAGCGGCTGGCTTCCGAAAACATTTTCTCCTCACCCAGGGTCATCACGTTTTCGGTCAGATCGGTCAGCCGCTGGGTCTGGATGCTGACGGCCTGCAACAATTTCCCACGGTCTTCCGCATTCACCGCGCTACCGGTGAAATAGTTTTCATAAACCTCGAAATAACTGGCAAACACCTGATCCAGGCGGGGAATTATGCTTTTCCAACGGGAGTCCTTGCTGACGCTGATGTGGATCATCTCACGCTTATCCTCGAGGTCCTTTTTGGCCTTGTCATACAATCCCCGACCGGGTGGCTGCGACGGCGGCGGGCCGGCCAGTGCCGGCAGATAGTTGGTGTTGATGGTGGTGGTGAGGGTGCGCACGGATTGCGCTGCATCGATGACCTGATAGTCCACCCGCAACTGCCGATCGAAACGCGTGACAGAATCACGCATCAACAGGAGCGCCGCCGCACCAACGCTCCAAAGAAGCAGGATGATGGTAAGCAATCCGTAGAATAGCCGCAGGCGTAGCATAATGTGGCGGGTAAGCGGTTAGTTGATCCCGAACCGCTTCCGTTTCCGATAGAGTGTCGCCTTGTCGATGCCGAGGACCGAGGCGGCATCGTGAAGCGATGGAGCCCAGCCGAGGACCTTGGTGAGGTGGGCTTGTTCGATCTCATCGAGACTGTGTTCTCCGCCGATGCCGGGAACGCCGGACTTCTGGTCCTCCGCCGTGGCGGCAAGAGGAGCGGGACGAGGAAGATCCTCAGCCTCTACTTTTTCTCCCTGACAGAGAATCGCGGCGCGCTCGATGGCGTTGCGCAGTTCCCTGAGATTTCCCGGCCACGGATGGCGCATGAGAGCACTGCGGCCACTCTCGCTGAAGCCGTCGATCCGGCGACCGAGTTGGGAGGCGAAGAAGTCCAGATAGTCTTTTGCGAAGCGGGCAAGGTCCGCGGGTCGTTCACGCAGCGGAGGCACTGTCACGCTGATGACGTTGAGGCGGTAATACAGATCTTCCCGGAACACCCCGGACTGGATGCTCGTCTTGAGATCCCTGTTAGTCGCGGCGATGACGCGGACGTTGACTTGGCGGACTTTATTTTCTCCCAAGCGTTCATATTCCCGTTCCTGCAGTAGGCGCAGAAGCTTGGGCTGGATTTCCATCGGCAGCTCGCCGATTTCGTCGAGGAAAAGCGTGCCGCCATCCGCCATGTGGACCTTCCCCCAGGTATCCTTGACTGCCCCGGTGAAGGATCCCTTCATGTGGCCGAAGAGTGCGCTTTCCAACAGCTCCTTGGAGAGGCTCGGGCAGCTCACGGTCACGAAGGGTTTGTCGCGAAGGTGGCTGCGATCATGGATTTCCCGGGCGATGACACTCTTACCGGTGCCGCTCTCTCCCAGAACGAGGATGGAGGCGGTGGTCGCCGCGGCCCGGAATAGGATGTCGAATTCCTCGCGAGTTTTCGCATCCTCCGAGGAGAAACGAAGCGGCGGAGACGAGTGGCGGACCTCGCTTTTGAGTTCCTGAACGACCTCCTTCAAATGAACCACTTCGGTCTGTGTCTTCAATGCTTTCTGCGCCTTGATCAGGATCGCCCTGAGTTGGTCCGGAGTGAAAGGTTTCTCAAGATAGTCGAATGCTCCGAGCCGGGTGGCTTTGACGGCCGTGGAAATGGAAGCATGCGCGGTGAAGATCGTCACCAATTGCTGCGGTTTCATCGCCACAATTTTCTGGAGGATTTCCAAGCCGTCTTCGTCACCCAAGCGCAGGTCGAGAAACACGAGATCGAAGTTCTCCTCTTTAATGCGCTTGAGTGCCAACGGCCCGTCTTCAGCCGTTTCGACGTAGTGGCCTTCTCCCTCCAGTGCGAGGGAGGTGGTGAGGCGAATCGATTTTTCGTCGTCGACGATCAGAATATCCATGGATGTGGGACGGTAAGGGTTTGCAGAGTCCCTATCATTCTCCGTGCCGTAACGGATTGATTGGGTAAGTAATTCAGAATGAGCGAATTGAATGGCAAATTAGGCAGATTGGCAGGAAGTCGATCGTGCAGAATGCCGTGATATTGGCTGAATCCATGCAAGATGCAACCCGCTTTGTGAAGTTTGCCTCGATGGGTTTGTCGATAACCTTGCTGAAAATCAATGGCTTGCGGCATTCCGGCAGTTTGGCGCGAGGCATGCGATGAAGGAATCACCATGAATCCAATCCTCATCACCAAACCAAGTTGCCGCCCTTCCAAGCAAACCACCCTCCGCCGCATGGCACTGCTGGCAGGAGCCTCCGTCCTGTTGCTTGCAGGGGCTTCCAGCTCGTGCAGCACCGCAAGGGGCTTCGGACAGGACGTCGAGAAAACCGGCGATAAGATCCAGGATGCAGCTTCGCGCTGACCGCTGGATCACACCGGGTTGAAGTGCTTGAGCACCTTTCCTGAGGCGACCTCAGCGGTCATGCCGTGAAGCTGGCGAAGTGTTTCAGGCTTGCCGTGTTCGATGAATGCGTCCGGCCAGCCGATGCGTTCGACCGGAGTGTGGATGTCGGCGTCGTGGAGATTTTCAATCACCGCCGCGCCGAACCCGTTGAACAGCACATGGTCCTCGAAGGTGCAGACGACCTTGCATTTTGCAGCGTAAGATTGGAGAAGTTCCGCGTCGAGTGGCTTGATGAAACGCGGGTTGATCAACGCGACGGAGAGGCCCTTTGCTTCCAGCAGCACCTTGGTCCGTTCCGCCATCTCGAACATCGTGCCGAGGCCGATGAGCGCCACATCCGTCCCATCTGCGACGACCTCCGCCTTACCGATTTCGATCAGCGCCGGAGCGGCTTTCACCGGGGTGCCCTTGATGACACCGCGCGGGTAGCGGATGGCGGTCGGGCCGGCGTCGTATCTCGACATCGTGAACAGCATGTCCACGAACTCGTCTTTGTCCTTCGGCTGCATGTGGATGATGCCGGGGATGTGGCGCAGGTAGCCGATGTCGAACAACCCGTGATGGGTCGGGCCATCGTCGCCTGAGAGTCCGCCGCGGTCCATGCACAACCTAACAGGCAAGCCCTGGAGCGCCATGTCGTGGATGATCATGTCGTAAGCGCGCTGCATGAAAGTCGAGTAGATCGCGAGAAACGGCCGGAAGCCCTCGGTGGCCAAGCCGCAGGCGAAAAGCGCCGCATGTTCCTCGGCGATGCCGACGTCGAAGTAGCGGTCCGGTAGTTCGTTTTTAAAAATCTCCAGCTTCGTCCCGCCCGGCATCGCGGCGGTGATGGCGACGATCTTCGCATCTTTTTTTGCGAAGTCCGTCACCGCGCGGCCGAACAAATCCGAGCAGGTCGGAGTGGCGGTCGCATCGGTCGAGCCGTCCTCGATCTTGTAGGTGCCGAGTCCGTGAAATTTCCCCGGATTGTCGAGGGCGGGCTGATAGCCGCGGCCTTTTTCGGTAATGATGTGGAGGACGACGGGCTCGTGAAGCGTTTTGAGATGCTCAAAGGTCCGGACTAACAGAGGTAAGTCGTGGCCGTCAATCGGGCCGAAGTAACGCATGCCGAACTTTTCAAACAGCACGTTCTGGAACAGCAAATTCTTCGCGCCTTCCTCCACGCGGTGGGCGAGGGTGCGGGCGGCCTTGCCTGCGACCTTCTCCACAAACTCGGCGGCCTGCCTGCGGACGGCAGCATAGGTCGAGTGGGTCTGGAGCGCGTTAAAATAGCGGGCGATGGCGCCGACATTCTTGTCGATGGACCATTCATTGTCGTTGAGCACGACGATAAACTTCTTGGTGGTTTCCGCGATGTTGTTGAGCGCCTCCAACGTCGGTCCGCAGGTGAATGCGGCATCTCCGGCGACGGCGACGACGTGGTTGTCGCCACCTGCTAGATCGCGCGCCGCAGCCATGCCGAGCGCGGCGGATAGGGCGGTGCCGGCGTGGCCCGCGCCGTAGCTGTCATGCTCGGACTCCGTGCGCAGCAAGAATCCATTGAGCCCCTGATAGGTCCGGATCGTATGGATCTTATCCGCGCGGCCGGTGAGCATCTTGTGGACGTAACCCTGGTGGAAAAGAGAAAATCAGATCAAACCGATTTTAGTGCCGACTTGCAAGTAGGCAAACAAGAAATTTTAAATTATTTTGAATCTTTGGAAAAACTGCTGTTCAATGAAGTAGCAAC
>JBBQDJ010000143.1:0-8552 GCA_038319595.1 Verrucomicrobiales bacterium | reverse complement strand
CGTTTTTATAACCGATTTTGTTGATCGGGTCCCCCTTAGCGGCGGAGATCAGGAAGTAGGCGAGCGAGACTAGGAAATAGGCGCCGAAGAACGCAAATTGAACGAGGTTCGCCTGAAACTGGTTCAGGTTGAAGTCCGCCTTGAATTTCGGGATCAGGAGATCGTTCATACAGGAAATGAAGCCCCACATGAAGAACAGCGCGGTGACTGTCATGAAGGCGAAGCGGTTGGTTTTGATCGGTTCGTTGGATGACATGGTAGTGGGTGCTGGATGGGTTTGGGATCAGGGAAATTTGAATGAAGAGCCAAAACGGTATTCAACCAGGAGCCACTTACCAAGTCCCCAAAGCGGGGACACGCCTACGGAGCCTGTCCCCGCTTTGGGGACTGGGAAAACCGGACTCCAAATTGGATTATCCGATCAATCCGTCCTCAAAGTGAATTGCCAGTTGCTCCTCCATCTTGATGGATTCGCGTCTCGACAGACCCCAACAATTCACCAATCAATCCACCACATCTTTCTATCTCGTGCTCGAAAAGCGGTTTATTAATCTTATTTTGGCGATGTTCATCCCCTTGGTTCTCGCCTCGGCGACTGGGGCTGAGTCGGTCGTGCTGCCTGCTTCCAAGGCCGATGGGAGTCCGATAAGTCAGGCTGACGTTCAGGTCGGAGCCGAATCCATTAAGGTTTGGAATATCGGGCCTACTGCGGCTCCTGTCACCTTTCAGTCCAGCTCCCAAAAGGTTGCGGTCACGAACGGTCGTCTTTATCTAATGGTTTCTTATCTGGACGTGGGATATGGCGTGATCGACGTCCAGCTGCAGGATGGAGCCGGGCGTAAGATCCGGCCGGACCGCTTTCTCGGGCTCACCATGACCAACTCCGGTGCGGTGCTTCACGCCCGCATGCGCTTCACCGGAGTTCCGGCGGGGAATACTAGCGGAATCGCTTTCAAAGTCGCGATCACCAAGTCTGAAAAACCACTCGCGTTGGTGAGCGTGATGCTGCAGGACGTCCCTTTTGATGATCCTAATTTCGCTTACACGATCTCAGATCCTTGGTTGCAAGCCTACAAGGGACTGTCGGTTGCCGCAACGGACAACACCACGCTCAAGGGCAAGGTGATGGTCGGCTATCAGGGATGGTTCCGAACTCCGAATGATCCGGACGGCAGAGGCTGGGTTCATTGGGGTGATATTTCAAAGGGCAGCTTCTCCGTGGACATGTGGCCCGATATTTCAGATTACCCAAAGGAAGTCTTGGAAAAAGCCTGTGACGTGAAGCTCAAAAGCGGCAAGCAGGCCTATCTGTTCTCGTCGGCGTGGCCTGCCGTAGTGGACACCCATTTCCGCTGGATGCGGGAGCATGATATCGATGGCGCGTTCCTTCAGCGTTTCGTCAATGACCGGTTTTGCTCGATCAGCGGAAAGCCCGAGCGGGTTCTCGCCAATGTCCGTGCCGCAGCGAATCGGGAAGGGCGAATCTGGGCGATCGAATATGATGTCAGCGGCTACTCGGACAAGAAATTGCTAGAAACCATGAAGACCGACTGGAAATGGTTCGTCGATGTTTTCAAGCTTCTTGAGGATAAGAACTACGCGCGAGAGGGCGGCAAACCGGTGGTATTCATCTGGGGCCTTCCATTCGAAAACCGGAACTACTCTTCATCCACGGCCGACAAGGTGGTGGATTTTTTCAAGAACGATCCGAAATACGGCGGCAATTACGTCATCGGTGGGATTCCTAGCAGTTGGCGGAAAATGGATCCGGGGTGGCAGCAACACTTCGCCCGCTACCACTGTGTGCTGCCGTGGATGTCCAGTTCCTATGCGCAGGACATCGCGGATTTCAAAAAGATCGGCCTTTCCTACTACGCCCACGCGAAGCCCGGATTTTCCTGGGCCAATCTCAAGCACCTTCCCACCGGGGACGATACAATCTCGTTCACTCCCCGGCAGGGAGGATCGTTCTATTGGAACCAACTGACCCAAGTGGCCAACTCGGGGGCAGAGCGCCTGTTTGTGGGAATGTTCGACGAATACGACGAGGGGACCGCCATCATGCCGATGAGCGATGACCCGCCGCGCACCCCCTCCAGGCCCGGAGTGTCTGCCACCTTCTACAATGGCGAGCGCGCGGGCGAGAGCGGTTCCATTTCACATCTGGAACAGGCGGAACTGGATTTGGGAAACCCGTCGCCCGCCAAGGGGATTTCCGGGGATCAGTACTTCGTACGAATGGGAGGTGTGATCGAACTTCCGATCGCAGGCGATTATCGGTTTTCAATCGAGGGAGTTGCCGGTGACGACGCCCGGCTCATCGTGGCTGGCAAGACGCTCTTCGACCTGAAGAAATTCACGGGCCGAGCCACCTCGAAAGCGGTTCATGTCGCTCATTCCGCAGGCCCAGTGGCTTATCGGATCGAATATGCCCATCGCTCCGGAAATGGGAAATTGAAACTCCAATGGGAACTTCCCGGTTCCAAACCCGCTCCCGTGCCCGCCGCTGCTCTGCGCGACGCTTGGGGACGCTTCATCACCAACGAAGGCCAGCCAAGCGACTGGTGGATGGAATTGACCAAAAAAGGCAAAGGCCTTATGAATCAAAAATTCCCGACCAGCACGGGCGAAAATTGAACAATTTCTATCAAGACCGGTATTGGATGATCGCCTCCACCTTGCTACCTGCCATGAAAACCCACATTCCCCGCCTCCTCGTCGCATTCGCCCTAACGGTCGCCGCGACCGCTGCCGAACGGCCACCCAACGTCGTCATCATCTACATGGATGACATGGGCTACGCCGATATCGGTCCCTTTGGTGCCAAGAACTACGCCACGCCCAACCTCGACAAAATGGCGGCGGAAGGCACCAAATTCACTAGCTTCTATTCAGCCCAAGCCGTTTGTTCCGCAAGCCGGACCGCGCTCATGACCGGTTGTTATCCCAACCGCGTCGGCATCTCCGGCGCACTTGGCCCGCACAGCAGGATCGGTCTCTCACCCGAGGAAACCACCCTCGCCGAAATCTGCAAACAGAAGGACTATGCCACCGCTGTTTTCGGCAAATGGCACCTCGGCGATGAAAAACGCTTCCTCCCGCTCAATCAGGGCTTCGACGAATATTTCGGCCTGCCTTATTCTAACGACATGACGCCCGTTGGCTCACCGCACGGCGTTCCCGCGCAGCGCACCAACTATGCAAAACTTCCACTCATTTCCCAGAACTCGCTCGCGAATCCATCGGTGGACAATGCCGTGCAGGACCAGCTCACTACACTTTATACCGAGCATGCCGTGGACTTCATCCAACGCCACAAGGAGAGACCCTTCCTCCTCTACGTGCCCCACGCGATGGTCCATGTGCCACTTCATGTTTCCGACAAATTTCGCGGCAAGAGCGGCCGCGGACTTTTCGCGGACGTCATCATGGAGGTGGATTGGTCCGTCGGTGAAATTCTCGCCGCCATCAAAAACAATGGCCTCGATGACCACACACTCGTGATCTTTTCCTCGGACAACGGCCCGTGGCTCAACTTCGGCGATCATGCCGGATCCGCCGCTCCACTCCGCGAGGGCAAGGGCACCAGTTGGGACGGTGGCGTGCGCGAACCCACCCTCATGCGCTGGCCTGGACACATCCCCGCTGGGCGTTCTTGCGATGCCCCGCTCATGACCATCGATGTCCTCCCCACCGTCGCCAAACTCATCGGTGCCACGCTGCCTGAGAAACGCATCGACGGACTCGACATCTCATCCGTCATGTTAGGAAAAACCGATCAATCGCCGCACGAGGTTCTCTATTTCTACTATCAGACCAACGCCCTCGAAGCCTTGCGCTCTGGGAAATGGAAACTCGAGCTGCCCCGCGAATACCGTTCGCTCAAGGGCAAGCCCGGCGGCACCGATGGCAAGCCTGCCAACTATGAGCAAGTCACGATTACCGCACCCGAGTTGTATGATCTCGATACCGATCCCGGCCAGAAATCCAACGTAGCTGATACAAATCCGGAAGTGATGCATAAATCGTTAGATTTTGCCGAAACCGCCCGCGCTGACCTCGGTGACCAACTCACCAAGCGCAACGGCTCAGGCCGCCGCCCACCCGGCAAAGTCGAAGGTGATGCGATTTTTCCCAATCAGTTTCCTGTGATTATGAAGTGATTCTCTAAAACCCTCCCACTCCCCTGCCCTCTCTTTTGTTAGCAATATTATGATCGAGAGCAACACTTGAAGAAGGAAAAAACTACATTTCTAACATCAACGAAAAAAGTTCCGGTATTCCTTCGGCGTGATGCCGGTTTCCCGTTTGAAGAGTCGGCTGAACTGGCTTTGGTCGTAAAATCCGCACCGATGGGCCACTTCACCGAGCGATTCGTCGCATTGCGCTAGGATGGCTCTGGCCGCGTTCACTCTTGCGAGAATGATGCAGCGGCTGGGCGACATGCCGAACTGCTCCTTGAACTTCCTTTCGAAGCGGCTCACGGAAAACCCTAACAGTTTCGCGAGATCCGGCACCGCGATTTTCTCGGAGTGATGCTCCAGCACCCAATCGACGGCGGGCTTGAGCTGAGAATAGCCGCTGTGGAGAAACGGCGAACTCGCCAGCGGCCGCATCAACCCGGCGATGCCGATTACCTTCCCCGAGCGTCCGAATAGCGGATGCTTCGAGGAGAGGAACCAGCGCTGCGTGCCGCTTTTATCATACACCAGCCAGCGCTGCTCGGGCAGCGGCTCGCCGGACTCCATCACCCGACGATCCTCCGCCACATACGCCTCAGCCATCGAAGGCGGGTGAAAATCGAAATCGGTTTTGCCGATGATCTGATCCTCGGAGTCCAGCCCATGGCGTTCCAAGGAAGCACGATTCACCGCCATGAAACGTCCGGTGCGATCCTTCGCGAAAAAATGCACTTCCGGCGTCCAGTCCAAAAGCCGGATGATCTCGGAAACCCCTCGTAGATCATCGAAAAATGACGATTTCAGATCTTCGGGACGCCTGTCCGAAATTTTTTCCATGCCGAAATAATACAAAAAATAAGTGAGTCAGTCCAAGCATTTTTCAGCACGCCATCCTAGATTACAAAAAGTGACTCGACCCTTCCATTCGCTGCTACCCATCTTCCCCATTGTCTTTTCAGGCTTCTGCCATGGCGAGGAGCGCGTGGTCAGTTACAACCGCGACGTCCGACCGATTCTGTCGGAAAATTGCTTTTTGTGCCATGGCTTCGATAAGGACAAGCGCGAAGCCAAACTGCGGTTGGACACCGAGTTGGGCGCGAAGGAGTCAGCCATCGTCGCCGGGAATGCGGTAGATTCGGAACTTTTCAAGCGCATCACCACCAGCGATCCCGACGATGTCATGCCTCCCTCCGATTCCGTCTATCGGTTGACGGCGCCACAGAAAGAAACTCTGCAGATCTGGATCAACCAAGGTGCGAAATACGAGGAGCACTGGGCTTACAAAAAGCTCGAACGCCCACCCGTGCCCAACGAAGGTAGCAGTTCCCCCATCGATTCGTTTTTGCGGCAGACATGGAAAGAACACGGGGTTTCTCCTGTCTCAGAAGCGGATTCGCGCATTCTGATCCGCCGCCTGAGCTTCGATCTTCGGGGCCTGCCTCCGACGTTCGAGGAGGTCGCCGCGTTTGAAAAAGACCATTCCCCGGAAGCCTATCAGCAGTTGGTGAAACAATGGACGGAATCGACCGAACACGCCGAGCACCAAGGGTTGCTCTGGCTGGATTTGGTGCGCTGGGCGGATTCCACCGGCATGGTCAGCGACGAGCCGATCGCGACCGGACAATATCGGAAATACGTGATCGAGGCGTTCCGGGATAACATGCCCTTCGACCGTTTCACCCGTGAACAACTCGCAGGTGATCTGCTGCCGCACCCCACGGACGCCACTCTCACCGCCACCGCTTACAATCGCCTTGTGAAAACTAACAGCGAGGCTGGGGTGATCGAAGAAGAGGCGCTGCACGCACTGAAAGGCGAGCACGTGCGAGCTCTCGGAACCGTCTGGCTCGGCGCCACCACCGGCTGCGCGGAATGCCACGACCACAAATACGATCCCATTTCCGCCAAGGATTACTATTCGCTCGGCGCGTTTTTCGATGACCTCATCGAGGTCGGTGTCTATCAGCCGGGAGACCGTCGTGAGCCGATTCATTACCTTCACCCGGATCCCGCCGCTGTTGCGAAAGACGCGGAACTCAGCGCCATGGCGAATGCGGTGCGAGCGGAGCTTTACGAACCCGAACCCGATTCCGCCGCACTTGCAGAGTGGGAAAAATCCCTCATTGCAGCGGGCGATGCCGCGAAGAATGCGGCGAAAAGCGCGCCAGTCGATTTCGAATGCGTGTCAGCCTTGTTGCCGCCGTCGAAAGTCATCGAAGGAGAATTCTCCCAAACGCAAAACGGACGCAGCAGCACTGCTCCGCAAGACTCGCTCACCCGCCAATCTGCCGGGGAATTCATCACCGGTTCTTTACCCACCGAAGTCACCGGGCTTTACACACACGTCACGCTCGATCCTGCCAATCCTCCCGAACTGATTGCGTTCCAGACGACCAATGGTGCCTACGGACGCCTCGGTTGGCATCAGGATTATCACGCCACCTACTACTGGGGGCCAGAAAATCAGGCACTTCTGAAAAAAAGTTATCCGTGGTTAGATCCCAAGAAACTCATCCACATGGGGCCACTGCCTGAAGCAGGAAAAACCGTCCGCCTCGACATTCCTTCTAACAAATTTTCCAAGACTGAGTATGTCCCAGTCGGCATGGCATGGCTCCAGATCGGCGGCACTGCCACCTGGGGCGCGAGCGGCTACCGCACGAACCCCCATCGCGCTTACCTCAACAGCCTCCAAACACCCCTACTCCGTTACTGGTGGGAGCTGCCGCTCAACCGTGACGACCGCAACAAGTTCCCTAACATGGTGGACTCTTCCGTCCGCCTGCCAAAGACCGAGCGCAGACCCATCCACGAAAAAGCCATCCGCATCGCCTTCGCAGAAAACCAGCACCCGGATCTTGTGAAAAAACTCGACGGTATCTACCGCGAGCTTTCCCTCCTGCGCCGGGGAACCGACACCACACTTGTTAGTAAAACAGGACCACGCAAAACCACCCGCCTCCGCAACCGTGGGAGTTTCATGGACAACTCCGGCCCCTTGCTCGACCCTGCCCTCCCCAGCCATTTTACCAAAGGCGAAGCGAAAAAAGGCCTGACTCGCCTCGATCTCGCGAACTGGATCACCTCCCCGGAAAGCCCGATGACCGCCCGCGTCTTCGTCAACCGCCTCTGGTATCAATTTTACGGACGTGGCATCAGCAATACCCTGATCGACTCCGGAAACCAGGGCGACTGGCCCTCGCACCCTGACCTGCTAGACTGGCTTGCCGCCGAGTTCGTAGAAAGCGGCTGGGACGTGCGGCACATGATCCGTCTGATGGTTTCCACAGACGCCTACCGTCTTTCTTCCGTCCCGGATCCGAAGATGGCGGAAATCGATCCGCGCGATCGCCTCATCACCCGCCAGTTGCCCCATCGACTCGGCGCAGAAGGTATCCGAGACACCGCCCTCGCCGTTGCCGGTGTCTTGAGAAAAACCGAAGAGATCCCCACGCATTCCTTTTTCCCCTATCAGCCGGACGCCTACTGGGTGCAATCTAACAAGATCATGCTCGGCAGTCGCTATCAGATCTGGGAAACCGACCAAAGACAAGACCAGCACCAGCGCACTCTCTATACTTATTGGAAACGCCAGAACCCGCATCCTTCGCTGCTCGCCTTCGATGCGCCGACGCGGCAGGAATGTACGGCGCAGCGCCCCATCACCAATTCGCCCGGCCAGGCTCTCGCGCTGCTCAATGATCCGATCTATGTCGAGGCCTCCCGGCTGCTCGCCCGGCGCGTGATCCAGTCAGCGCCGGATGACGAAACCCGCCTGACCAATCTCTTCCATTACGCGCTCCAACGCGGGCCTTCAGGGCACGAATCCGAAGTCCTCAGACCCTACCTTGGGAAATGGGAAACCCATTTTACCGAAAACCAAAATGAGGCGGAAGCTTTGCTCGCCATCGGTCAGGGTGACGGTTCGACCGCACCGCCCGCTGCCGAGTTCGCCGCATGGACGAACATGGCGCGGCTCGTCCTCAACCTCCACGAATTCCTCACCAGATCCTAAAATCTCCAACTCTTCCACAGCCGTCATGAACCGTCGCCATTTCCTCAGCCGCATGTCCACCGGACTCGCGGGCACCGCCCTCAGCCAGCTCATGGCGCAGGAACAAATTTTCCGGCAACTGTCGCACTACGCCCCGACGGCGAAGCGAGTGATTTTCCTCTACATGGCCGGCGGCCCCAGCCAATTCGATACCTTCGATGATAAGCCCGAACTCCGCACCCGCGATGGCCAGGTCTTGCCCGCCGAACTGACGAAAGGCGTCAAGCTTGCATTTCTCCAAAACGAAGCGCTGAAATGTTATGGCAGCAAATCTTCGTTTAAAAAATGCGGAAATTCCGGTCAACATATCTCCGATC